>JBGVOJ010000682.1:0-9312 GCA_045126415.1 Eubacteriales bacterium
CCGTTTGCGGACGGTTTTCCGTAATTGCGTGTGTAGATCATCTCCCCCTCCCCTCTGTGTTCATCACGGCTTCGGTTTCGTCAGTCCCTCGATCCCCTGCAGTGCCTCGACGATATCGGTGATCTGAATGACGGACACGCATTTATCAATGATCTCACACCGGTTCCGGTTCAGGTACGGTTTCAGTGCCGCCATGAGCTTTTCCGCGCGGTTCTTATCATACTTTTTCGGAAAAACTGCGGATACCGCTTTCCCAGGTTCCTCCGGTTTCGGAGACGGAGAAGATTCCTCCGGTTTGGCGGAGATCTCCGGAATATCCGGCGGCGGAGCGGCAGTTTCTCCGACCAGCGGTTTCAGCATAGCCATCACATCCGGCAGCCGGGAGAGGATCTCTGTCTGCGAAATCTGCGGAGTTTCCCCCGCACCGCCGCGCAGTTCATTGACGATCCCGGCGAATTCCGGATTTTTCATGATCTGTTCCACCATCTGCGCAATGGAGGATGCTTCTGCCGGTTTCTGTACTTCATTCTCCATTTTTGTAAACCTCCGTCAGATAGGTCACACGTCCGATATCGTCGTCGGTGATCTCCGCGAGAACGCGCCGCAGCTTCCGCAGCGTTTTTTCATCGATTTTGTTCATCCCTTTTCCGGATGTTTCGAATCCGGAACCGGACAGTATAATTTTCAGCATGACGAGCAGTTTGTCGTCCGGCATTTCAAGCATTTTATCGATCAGTGCCTTGTTCAGCATCATCCTCTGCCCTCCTTTGGTTGTTCATTTCCAGTATATTGGCACCGCCGTATTTTTGACACCCGACTTTCCACTTTCTTTTTTGGAGTATCTTATGAAAATCCTGGTTTTTTCCGACATCCACGGCAACACGATCCGCATGACCGATGCCATCCGCACGCACCTGGAGCACGGTCCCGTTGACCGCGTCTTCTTTCTCGGCGACGGTCTGGACGACGCAAACGCCATTATGAAAAAGTTCCCTGACATTCCATATGACGCGGTCAGCGGAAACTGCGACGAATTTTTCCTCTCCTACAGCCAGCGGGAATTTCTCGAAACGGAAAAAATCGTGAACGCCGGAGGTATCCGTTTTCTCCTCGCGCACGGTCACAAACTCTTCGTCAAAACGCAGTACCAGTTCGCCGCCAACTACGCCATCCAGAAAAAAGTGGACGTTCTCCTCTTCGGCCACACGCATCAGGCGGAAGACATCACCATCGACGGTGACAAAGGCGGTCACGTCCGCATGATCAACCCCGGCTCCTGCGGCCCCCACTACAACGCAACTTATGCAGTCCTGAACATCGAAAACAAACAGCTCGTCTGCGGCTTCGGTCAGGCGAGGTGAGGATGGGGAGTTATCGGGGAGGAACTTTTTGAAAAAAGTTCTTCCCCGAACCCCTCTTCAAAAACTTTTAAACAAAAAAGATAAACAAAGAAAGTGCAGATTTAGAGTAATAAAATTTTTGCAAGCTGTACAGATGTTTTATTACTTCAAATCTGCTCTTTCTTTGTTTGTCTTTATAGTTTAAAGTTTTTTGGAAGGGGTTTGGGGCAACCTTTTGTTCACAAAAGGTTCCCCCAAGAACTCACTTTTTCTTCTTTTTCTTCTGTACTGCGGAAATTATGGTCATTGCCGCAAGTGCCGCGCCGGAAACGGCGATCATGATGATAATGATGGTCATGGGGTCGCCGCTGGACGGAGAAGTCATGACATGCTTGGCGATTTCTTCTCGTTCGAGGAGGAGCGCCTGCAGTTCTTCGGACTCGGCGGCGGATTCCGCTGCGAGCTTTTCCGCTTCTTCATCCGTGACCGGATTGCCGTACAGCTCGATTTCCGCAACGTCTCCGTGGGTGTGCAGGTTCACGTAGCGGAACATGGTATACCCTTCCGGCGGACAGTCGATGCGTACACCGGTGTAACAGGCATACTTCCATTCCTTCGCCGGCATTTTGCTTTCCCAGACGGTGTACCACTCTTCCCCGTCACTGGAACCCTGAATCTGTGCCCCTTCGAAACGGTCAAGCCAGCCTTCACGCGGCAGGATACGGACCTCCGTCAGCACGTACGGCTCGTCGGTTTCAATGCCGGTATAGCTTGCATCGCTCGCGCCGTTCTGCGGGTCGTAATATGTATAAGGGTCGCCGTCCCATGCTTTATCGTAGGAATCGCCCGATCCGCCCGACCAGGAGGGTGTTCCGATGAGCGTTCCTTCGAGGAGGATTCCCTCCTCCGGCTTGAAACAGCCGTGGCTGGTACTGGCGGGGTATGCGGCATGTATGGTCAGGCTGGTACAGAGGATCAGCACCAGCGCAAGAAACAGTCTTATGTATCTCTTCAATTTTTTTAAACTCCTGTTTTTTACTGTGGGAATATTATAGCATACAGGAAATTGTTTTTCAATAGTTAATCAAATTTTCACATGATTTTCATAATTTGTTTTCCGACACAATCTCTGTTTCTGCGGCCAATCCCGACTTATTCCTCTTTGTTCAGCCCAAAATGTTCCGCCAGAGCCGCAAGCATTTCTTCCCTTGTATCGTTTTCGAAATCCGAACGGGTATAGGTAAAGAATCCGGTATGCGCCCAGTCAATCTCCACCGGCGGATGATACAGCGCCCATGAATTGAAATTTTCGAGCGTTGCTTCGGGATCTCTGCATTTTTTTATCTGTTCCATCATGAATTTTTTGTCCGGATCCTCCCGGTCAAAGAAGCGTGTGAAGCAGATATCCGGCGGATCGCAGAGCAGAATCGCAACATGGTGATAATCCGATATTTCCCGCAGGACATCCGGCGGAATATTGGTGTCCACGATCACCTTCTTTCCGCCTGCCGCCAGACGGATCAGTTCCAGAATTTCGATCTCTATACATTCCTGCGATACCTGATTCGTCCAGTTCCAGTGCTCCTCCGGTGTCATGTTCAGCCATTCCTCCCATCCGCTCATGGTATCGAAATAGCATATCCCGGGCTGCTTCCAGCGGGATAATTTTTCACGGGGAAATACATCATGATAATTTTCGCCGCAGAAAACCATATCGTATCGCTCGGACAGCATTTTTACCATAGTTGATTTTCCGGCATAGCTGTGTCCGTTGATGAAATACACGCTGCTCAGGTAATGCCGGATCAGATTGTCGCTGATCTGTATCTTCATGTATGTCTCCTTTCGTTAGAAAGACATTTTTTGATGATAAAAAACGCCCCGACAAGGGGTCAGGGCGTTTTCAGACAAGATTTTTACTTATCTTCTCTTCTTGGAGAGAGCGTAACCTGCAGCGGATGCGATTGCAGCGATTGCAGCAATGATGCCAGCGTCGAAGGTCTGCGGAGCTTCTTCAACAACTTCTTCAGCTGCGGGAGCTTCTACAACTTCTTCAACAACTTCTTCTGCGGGTTCTTCAACAACTTCTTCTTCAACCGGAGCTTCTTTTACAACTTCTTCAGCTGCAGGTTCTTCAACGGGAGTTTCTTCAACTACAGGTTCTTCTTCAACTACCGGAGCTGCAACAGTTTCGGTGAGAAGTTCAACTGCACCGTTGGTTGCTGCGGAAGGAGCTGCGAGCATAGCTGCGTCAACGAGAGCAACTGCACCGTTTACACCGTCAAATGCCTTGGCTGCTTCTTCGGTTTCGAAGAATGCAACGTATGCAACGTCGATTGCGGAATCCGGAAGAACTGCTGCCGGGTCGTCGCCGGTGTTCGCTTCTGCGTCGCGGTTGGATTCCATCGGGTCAAGACGGAATCCGAGACCGAGAGAATCCTTCCAGAGAGAAGTAAGAGTGGTCTTTTCGCTTACGGAAGTAAGGTCAACAACGATGGTTTCCCAGTTGCCGGTGTGGTTCCACTTTACGGGGATGAACGGTTCAGCCGCGGGAGTGATGTAGATCTGACCGGTAAGGGTATTGTCAAGGCTGTCCTTTTCGGTGATGGTTCTGTACTTGATCTGTGCCCAGGTTACAACTTCGGGGTCGATGTCAATGGTGTTTTCGTATGCGAAGTAGGGGTCGTTTGCGCTTGCTACATAGTGAGCGTAGTCGATGGTTTCGCCTTCCGGAGCTGCTTCAGCTGCGGGAGCTTCGGTGGTAGCTGCGGGAGCTGCTGCAGCGGGAGCACCGTAGAATGCAACTTCTGCAACGTCACCGTGCTGAGTACCGTCGCTTACATAACGGAACATGGTGTAGCCGTTGGTATCGGTGATGGTCTTGGAGATCCAGGTCTGTTCAGCTTCAGCTGCAAGGCAGTCGTCGATGGTATATGCAGCGAGAGTGGTCCAGGTTGCACCGTCGTTGGAGCCCTGAATGGTAGCACCTTCAGTTCTTGCGTACTGGTCAGCTCTGGGCATGATCTTAACTTCGGTCAGAGCGTAGGGTTCAGCGGTCTGGATACCGGTGAAGCACTTCGGACCAGCGGTCTTGGGGTCGTAGAAGGTTGCTGCGTCGCCGTCGAATGCGCAAGCATAGGAAGCGGTATCCGCGTATGCGCCGCCGCCGCCGATAACGGTACCTTCGATGGAACCTTCGGTAACAACAGCAGCAGTGCCGGTGTTTTCAACTTCTTCGTAGAAGTTTTCGAGGTCGGAGGTATAGATTACGGTAGTGTTGATCATGTCAGCGGAAACTTCGGTAGCCGGAGCGGGATTACCGTAGAGTTCGATGTCAGCAAGGTCACCGTGAACAGCTTCGAGGTTTACGTAACGATAGTACTGATAGGAACCGGAACCAACCCAGTAAGTAGAGAAGTCGGGCTGTTCGATGCCGTAGTCAGCATAATATGCCACATATTCATCGTTGGTCTGGGGAGTAAATACGTGGTAGTCATAACCTGCGGGAGCTTCGGTGATACCGGTGATGTAAATGATGTCTACCCAGTTGGTACCGTCGTTGGAACCCTGAACAGCTGCACCTACCATACGAGCGAGCCAGGATTCACGGGGCATGATACGGATTTCGGTGAGTTCGTAAGGCTGATCAAGGATCATACCGCACCAGGAATCGGTGTTTGCAGCGTAGGGGTCAAAGAACGTGGAAGTATCGCCGTCGAATGCCTTTGCAGCATTGTCGGTACCGTTGGACCAGCAGTGAGAAGTACCGTCGGTACCAGCGATTACGGTGCCCTTGAGAAGCTGACCGGTGGTGCATTCCGCCCAGTCCCAGTCGAGGGAACCCGGATACATGTCGCCGTACATATCGCCGAGGTTATCAGGATCGACTTCCTCAAGAACGACGTAGTCTACACCCTTTTCCCATGCCATCGTAGCAACGGACATACCTGCAACGAGGAGGGCGGAAAGGATGAGAGAAAGAGTTTTCTTCATATTTTCCTCCTATAAAGCACAACAGAAAATTGATTTGGATGAATTGTGCGTTTATTCATTTTTTATTATAACACTATTTTTTTAGAATTTCAATACTTATTTCGAAGAATCTGCATTCCCACAAAAAATAAAATTACCCAAAATGTTAATTTCCTTCAAATCCGTACCAACTATATCCTGATCCATAGTTTTAAAGTTTTTGGGAAAGGGTTCGGGGAAACCTTTTTTAGAAAAAAGGTTTCCCCGAGAAAAATTTTTCCTGTAAATCAAGCCCAGGACATCGTGGAGGGCTTGGGATCGCGCATGATTGCTTCGTCGAGGACAGCAACAGCCTTCTTGAGACCTTCGTCGATGGACATCAGGCTGTCTTCGTGTTCGATGGAGAGAACTCCGTCGTAGCCGACGAGGCGGAGGTTGGATACAAGATCCTTCCACCAGGAAACGTCGTGGCCGTAGCCGAGCGCACGGAATACCCACGCACGGTTGATTTCGTCACCGTAGTGCTTGGTATCGAGAACGCCGGTGCGGGCGGTGTTGATCGCATCGATCTTGGTATCCTTCGCGTGAACGTGGTAGATCGCATCGCCGAGCGCGCGGATCGCTGCTGCGGGTTCCATACCCTGCCATACAAGGTGGGACGGGTCAAAGTTTGCACCGATAACCGGACCGACCGCTGCACGGAGCTTGAGAAGGGATTCGGTGTTGTAGCAGCAGAAGCCGGGGTGAAGTTCGAGAGCGATCTTCTTTACGTTGTGAGCTTCCGCAAATGCCGCGAGATCCTTCCAGTAAGGAATGAGAACTTCGTTCCACTGGTAGTCGAGAATTGCGAGGAAGTCATCCGGCCACGGGCAGGTAACCCAGTTCGGATACTTTGCGCCGGGATGATCGCCGGGGCAGCCGGAGAAGGTGATCACAGTTTCAACGCCCGCCTTTTCCGCGAGCAGGATTGCGTTGCGGAGGTCACGGTCGAAGTCTGCAGCGATGGCAGCGTCCGGATGAACGGGGTTGCCGTGGCATGCGAGAGCCGCGAGTTCGATGTCGTACTTCTTGAAGGTATTCATCCATTCTTCGAATGCCTTTTTGTCATTCAGGAGAACGTCCGGATCCGCGTGAGCCTTGCCCGGATAACCGCCGCAGCCGATTTCAACGGCTTCGACACCGAGACCCTTCAGAATGGACAGGGTTTCGTCCAGAGGCTTTGCGCCGTAAAGGTTAGCAAGAACACAAAGTTTCATGGTTGTAGTCCTTTCAAATAAAATTTCCAAAAAGCAGATTCCACGATCTGCACAAACTATATCCTATCCTTTATGTAAAAAGGTTTTGGAAAGGGGTTCGGGGAAAACCTTTTCCTTAAAAAGGTTTTCCCCGAAAAAACTCTTTTACAAATTAGAACTTGTAGATGTCGCCGGTCTTCGCGGAGGTGTAGATACCTTCGAGAATTCTGGTAACGGTGTAAGCCTGTTCGGGGAGAACGGTGGGCTGAGCCTTTTCGCCGCGAACGGTCTGGATCCACTGATATGCTTCCTTAGCAGCCGGGTCGTTGTCGGAAACGCCTTCGTAGAATGCAGCGCCGCCGGAAGAGAAGCTGGGCTGGAAGGTGTACTGTCTGTTCTGACGGATACCGTTGATCTTTGCAGTGCCGCCAAACATATCACCGCCGGCCTTGGTACCGCATACCATGCAGCAAGCTTCACGAGCTTCGAGGGTGTTGAGTGCCCAGGATGCGTCGAGGGAGATGGTAGCGCCGTTTTCCATTACGATGAAACCGAATGCGGAGCTTTCAACAGTGAACTTCGCGGGATCCCAGTTGCCCCAGTCGTTGCCCTGTTCGATGTCGTTGTTGTGTGCCTTGTAAGCAGTACCTACGCAGTACTTCGGCTTGTAGTTGTTCATGATCCAGAGGGTTACGTCGAGAGCATGAGTACCGATGTCAATGAGGGGACCGCCGCCCTGTTCGTATTCGTTGAGGAATACGCCCCAGGTCGGAACTGCACGACGGCGAACTGCGCATGCACGTGCGAAGTAGATGTCACCGAAAGTACCAGCTTCGGATTCAGCCTTGAGGTACTGAGCCTGAGCGGTCTGTCTGGTCTGGTAACCGATGGTCAGAAGCTTGCCGGTTCTTTCAGCAGCGTCGAGCATCTTCTTCGCTTCAACGGAGTTGATAGCCATCGGCTTTTCGCACATTACATGCTTGCCGGCTTCGAGAGCGTCAACGGTGATGAAGGAGTGTGCACGGTTCGGGGTAAGAACGTGAACAACGTCGATGGTCTTGTCTTCGAGGAGCTTCTTGTAGTCTTCGTAAACCTTTGCGCCGGGAGCACCGTACTGAGCAGCAGCCTTTTCAGCTCTTTCAACTACGATGTCACAGAATGCTACCATCTGTACGCCGGGAACCTTCTTGAGGGAAGGCATGTGCTTGCCGTTAGCGATACCGCCGCAGCCGATAATACCAACGCGGATGATGTCAGATGCGTTCATGGAATACCTCCAAAATATGTAAATAAAAATTATTTTTCCGATTTATCGGGTCAAATAAACCGTTCAGCATATATGATAAATCATTTGACGGGATTTTTCAAGTAGCATAAATTAAAATAGTTTGCGCATCCATCTTTTCGTATGTCTGCACAAACTATTTTAGTCATTTTTGTTTAATTTCACAAACGAAATTGCCTTATTTTGCGATATCTTCCGGTTTCAGTCGGGTTACGACGAGTCCAAGTTCCCCCTGCTTTTCACCGGACCAGATGATATGGCGCGGACATTTGTCCACGCACTTGTCGCATCCGGTACAGAGTCCGTAGTTGATGGACGCGATGGAACGCTTGACGGTGATCGCGCCTTCCGGGCAGTTTTTCTCGCACAGTTTGCAGGCGATACAGCCGACGTCGCAGACTTTGCGCGTGGTCTTGCCGTCCTCGAGAGACATACAGCCGACCCAGTGCTTGCTGTCGAACGGGATAAGGTTGATGATCCCCTTCGGGCAGGCAGAGAGGCACACACCGCAGCCGCGGCACTTCGCATAGTCAATCGCGGCAACACCCTGTTCCACGTGAATCGCGCCGAACGGGCACGCCTTCACGCAGCTTCCGAGACCGATACAGCCGTTCGGACAGAGCTTGTCGCCTCCGCCGACTTTGGCTGCCGCTTCACAACTCGGAACGCCTTCGTAAATGTACTTCTTTTTCGCATATTCAGACGTACCGGAGCACATGACCTGTGCACGCATCCGGACGGTATGTCCGGCTTCAACGCCCATGATCGCCGCGATCTTTTCCGCCGTTTCCGCGCCGCCGACCGAACACTGGTTGACCTTCGCTTCTCCCTTGGAAATCGCCGCAGCAAGAGCCGCACAGCCGGTATAGCCGCAGCCGCCGCAGTTTGCACCGGGCAGGCAGGCGTTGATTTCTTCCGCGCGTTCGTCCTTTTCCACCGCAAAGACACGGCTGGCGACCGCCAGAAGCACGCCCATCACGGCTCCAAGACCGATAAAAATTGCAACGGGAATCAGAATTTGTTCTAACATAATTTCCTCTCCTCCTTAGAATTTCATTCCGGAGAAGCCGGAAAATGCCATTGCCGCAAGGCTCGCGGAGATCAGAAGGATCGGGAATCCGCGGAACGCTTTGGGCGGATCGGCAAAGTTGAGACGTTCGCGTACCCCGGCAAAGATCACGATCGCCAGCGTGAAGCCGAGCGCCGCGGAGAAGCCGAACACAACGCTTTCGATGAAACTGTAGCCTTCTTCGATGTTGACAAGTGCCGCACCGAGAACGGCGCAGTTCGTGGTGATCAGCGGGAGATAGATCCCGAGCGCACCGTAGAGCGCGGGAATAAACTTCCGCAGAAACATTTCAATAAACTGTACCAGCGTCGCAATCAGCAGAATGAACGCGATCGTTTTGAGGTATTCGAGTCCGAACGGCTCAAGCAGGAAGTTGTATACCGCCCAGGTAGCTGCCGACGATAACGTCAT
>JBGVOJ010000683.1:0-4641 GCA_045126415.1 Eubacteriales bacterium
CGCAGACCACGATCACGGGCAGGAGCAACAAAAAAACAGCTATGCAGAGTACATAGCCGAGGAATTTTCTGCCGCTGTCGTTCACGGCAAGGAGTTCGAGTGCTTTTTTGACGACTGTGCCTATGGTAATTGCGATGGCCACCTTCTTTCATAAATTTCTTATCATCGACCGCCAGCCTTGCCGAACAGTGCCGCCTTATACTCCGGTGCGATCACCTGAAGCAGATACCTTTCATTGCCGCATTTGAACAGGCACACGCCGCGTTCCGGGAACTTAATCAAGTCGAACTCCGATTCCTCAATCTGCAGGGCATCCATATACTCACGGGGATTGATGTTGCCTGCGTTGAACAAAAACTGATGTGTCGGGATTGAAAACAGCGGCTTGGTGTACTCACGGATTCCGTCTATCAGGAAGTCTTCGATGTTCTGACTGGCGAGGATAATCGCAGATTCTTTTTTGCGCACACGCTTGGATGCGTTTCGGATATATTCAATGGCAGTCAGGTTCGTGAGAAACAAGTATAACTCATCAATCGATGCAACCGTATTTCCGCAGGTCAGGAGTTTGTGGTTCATGTAGGACAGGATGTTGAACAGCATCGCATCCTTCAGCTTTTTGTTGCTGTCCATAAGCCCTTTGACACCGAAACAGATAAACTTATCATCGGAAATATTGGTGTGTCCGCAGAAAAATTTCGACTCCGCGCCCTTGCACATGGAGTTCAGACCGAGACAGATTTCGCGGAGAAGCTGCTCAGTGAACAGGGATTTACTGCCCTGTTCGTACTTCAGATACTCGCTTTCCACCAGATCATACAGGTCGGACATAATGGGATAGTCCTCAGAACACAGCCGATTATAGTCCGTGTGGTCGGTAATCCCGTATTTTGTGTACAGCGTGGACAGCAGAATTTCGATGGCATCAATATGCTCGTCCGCGAAATCTTTGTAGGAACGGAAGAAATCCTTCAGGTAAGAGATGTGCTGACTCAGCCGTGTGGATTTGCGGAAGGCTTCCGGCGCATCGTCATCTTCGGAGAAATCGTCCGCCCAGGCTTTCGGTTCCAGCGGATTGATGATATACCTGCCGGACATGAGGTCGATATAGCATCCGCCGAGGTTGTTGGTCAGGTCTTCGTATTCCTGTTCGGCATCGAGAATGATAATGGATTTACCGGCTTCACGGAGATTCGTCAGCAGGAGTTTCATCAGATACGACTTGCCCTGACCGGAGTTGCCGAGGATGAGGATATTGCTGTTGGTTTTGTCATCGGCACGACGATCTACGTCCAGCAGAATGTTTGTGCCATACCGATCCTTACCGATATAGAATCCGTGCGGATCGGTCTTGCCGGAATAGTTGAACGGGTACAGATTTGCCACGGATGATGCAGGCAGGACGCGCTCGAACTGGCTGCCGAAGTTGTTGGAACCGCACGGCATGACGGTGAGAAAGCCCTCTTTCTGACGTAAAGTCAGTCGGTCGATGGTGAGTTTTTCTCTGGTCAGCTCCATCGCAACTTCGCTCTGCAGTTCCTTAAGTTTTTCATAACTGGACGCACACAGTTCAAGGAACACAGCGCAGTGGAGGAGAGGTTCTTTGTTCTTACGCATTTCCGAAAGCAAAGTCACCACATCTTCCATGTTACCTTCGGCTGTGATGGACTCCTGCACATCCTCTGATGTGGACTGCATTTTGTTCTTGCGGGTGGCGTTCTGCAGGATTCGCCGCTGTTCCATGTTGTCCACGAACCGGGAATAGATGTGGACGGTTACGTTTTCCTTATCTCCGAATCGGCAGAGGATCGCCTGCTCGGTGGTCTGCGGCGGATACTCACGGATCGCCCAGATACAGCGGTAGGTGTCCCCGCAGATGATATGATCGACATTGAATTTGACAGCCCCCGGCGCGATCATGTCGAAGAAATCCTTGACTTGGGATTCCTGTGGGGACAGTCGGTTTGGGATTGGCTTTTTCTTTTTGGGCATTGGTTATCGTCCTTTCTTACCGTAGTAATTAATTTGTTTTGCAACATATAAGTTGAAAATTTCATATCTATTATGCAAGGTATTTACCAAACAAATCTATATTGAATTCAAATATCAATTATTGACCTTGAAGCGAAAAATTTAAATTTTTTTAACACATAAACGCATAACTATATGTTATCATATAATTGTATTAATATCTTTTCTTGTGGGATTTGTTTCATTGGTGTCATATCATATTGATATGATAAAATAACAAGAAAAGAGTGGAGGAGAAGTTATGGAGCGTGCGATTGATATTGCTAACTATATTTGCAAAGAATATCGTAAAATATCTGGCGAAGCAATTGATGAAATGAAATTGCATAAACTATTATATTTTTCTCAAAGAGAAAATATTGCGATTACGGGAACACCTCTCTTCGATGAAATATTTGAAGGTTGGCGTTTCGGTCCCGTATGTGTTTCTGTAAGAAAACATTTCTATGAGGGAGAAATGACATGTAGGAATTATGAAAATCTCTCTGAATTCAGTGAGTACATTGTTAAAAATATTGTTATCCAATATGGTGAAATGGCATCATGGAAATTAAGTAGAATTTCTCATAAAGAAACTTCTTGGATCAATTCCAGAAAAGGACTTGCTGCTTATGAAAATGGTGATAACCCCTTGAAACTCGAAGATATTATTAGTGATGCAGAAAAAGTTAGGCCTTACGACCCAATATGGGACATGTATATTGATGAATTTGAAAATTATGAGGAGTCAAAATGATAGGAAAAGCATATAAAACATTAGTTCCTTATTTTGACAAAAACACCAATCGAAACAGCATTAAAAGCAGGCCTTGTTTAGTAATCGGAAAAGCTGATGCTGGTGATTATGTTATATTACCCATATCCAAGATCTCCGATAAAACAAAAATCGATCCTACCTTCGATATACCACTCGATAAGTCTGTTTATACTTTTCTCAATGAGGATTCTTATTTACGAACACACAAACAAACTACAGTCAATGTTGCATCCTTGAAAGGACCATTAGCTGATTTTAAAGTTTCTTATGAAGAAACTTATATCGAAGCTGTGATGAAAGTCGAGGAATTCAATAAAAGTCTTATCACTAACGCATTATAATCACACAAATTTATATTATCACGGAACAATCAAGATACTGTCGTATTTTAAGGTACCCCATAAAATTTTGTGTAAACGTACATCCAATCAAACGGACGCCTGTCCGCCAGGCATAGCTGTCCTTTCCCCCTCTATCAGCCGTTCTCCCGGAAGTCAGTCCCGTTATGCGCGCTTCGGCGTGAATGACGGGGCTGGCTTTCGGGAACCCTGTCGGCAGAGGGGGATTTTCTCATACCGTCTCTCTGTCTTCAAAAAGTATCCGCAGCTGATTCGACACCATATCCCAGTTCCGGCAAACGACTGTCCAGTGATTCACGATATTCTGCGACGCAAGATACAACATTTTCCGCAGGGAGTCATCGTTCGTGAACGACGGCTTGTTCTTCGTGATCTTCCGGAACTGCCGGTTCAGTCCTTCGATGATATTCGTCGTGTATATGATCCTCCTCACCTCCGCAGGATATGCAAAAAACGTAGAAAGAATATCCCAGTTCTCCTCCCAGCTTCTCACGCAGCTGGGATACGTTTTGTCCCACTTGTTTTTGAATTCCGTCAGTCCATTCATAGCTTCATCCTCGTTGATCGCTTCATACACCTTCTTCAAGTCCGCCATCACTTCCTTCATGTCCTTCCAGTTTACATACTTCGTGGAAGACCGGATCTGATGAACGATGCACCGCTGGATCTGTGACTTCGGGAATGCTGCATTGATTGCTTCACGGAAGCCGGTCAGACCGTCCACACAGAAGACATAAACATCCTGAATTCCGCGGTTTTTGAGGTCATTCATCACAGACAGCCAGAACTTGGAGCTTTCGTTCTCGCCGATCCACACCCCCAGAATATCCTTGCGTCCGTCCATTCCGATCCCCAGAACAACGTAAGCGGCCTTGGTGATATACCGATGATCTTCTTTTACCTTGTAGTGGATTGCATCCATGAAGATGAACGGATACACGCTTTCCAGTGGACGGTTCTGCCATGCATTGACTTCCGGCGTGACTTTCTCCACGATCTTGCTCACCAGTCCGTCGGAGATTTCCACGTCGTACAGGTTCTTGATCTGCTCGGAGATATCCCGCTGACTCATACCGCAGGCGTACAGGGCGAGGATTTTTTCTTCCATGCCGTCGGCATTCCGGCTGTATTTGCCGATGATTTTCGGTTCATACTCGCCGTTCCGGTCGCGGGGGATTTTGACATCGACTTCGCCGAGCTGCGTTTTTACGGTCTTTTTCGAGTAGCCGTTGCGGTAGTTTTTGCCTTTGCCGGATTCGGTATTTTCCGACGCGTGTCCGCTTTTTTCGTAGCCCAGGGTTTCCTCCAGTTCGGCTTCCATGACCTGCTGGAGGATGTCGCTGAACAGGTCTTTCATGCTGTTCAGGATGTCGGTGGTGTTGGTGAAGTGCTGACTGTTGACGAAATCGCGTAAGAGTTCTTTGCTTGCTTTTTCCATGAAAAATACTTCCTTTCAGGTTTTGCTCTTGCTTTGAGTTTTGTCTGATTGGAAGT
>JBGVOJ010000684.1:0-1611 GCA_045126415.1 Eubacteriales bacterium
GCGCATAATGTCAATCCCTAACAGCGAAACAGATGATGTTATTTTTTACAAAATAATGTTATAAAATATAGTGAAATTGGCTGAATTCCTAAAAAATCCATGAAAAATGTGTGAAAACGAAATGCAAGTTTCGTGTGAAAAACTTGCAAATGATAATAATTTAAAAAATATCCGAAAAAACCAGAAAAAAATTCGGGAAATACGGAACAAAACCGTGTTCCGCGACGTCTAACAATACAAAAATCAAAACGAACGAAAAATTACAGGGAGGTACATATGAAAAAGGGAAGAATCCGCATCGGACTGCTCGCACTGGCCATGATATTCCAGTTCACGTCCTGCGGTGCAGCTACGGAGACCGCCGATGCCGTCATGATGAACAAAGGCATGGCACCGGAAGAAGTCCGTACAGCCGCATCGACCGTATACTATGACGGCGGAACCGCCGCAGAAGCCGAATTCGGTTTTGCCGCCGACTACAGCACCGCGGATCATGCAGCACCCGGCAGTGCCGCCGGTACATCCGCCACAGCCGACGCAAACGGTGTCAACGATTTGTCCGCACGCAAGATCATCAAGAACGCAACCATCCGTTACGAAACCAAAACCTACGATGAATTCCTCACGGAAATGTCCGCCTGTATCCGGCAGCACGGCGCATACATTGAGTCCGAGGAAAGCTACGGCGGCAGTACCTACGATTATTACTCCACCCGCAGTGCCTACCTGACCGTCCGCGTTCCTCTCGATACCTACGATGCCTTCATGAGCCAAGCATGCACCATCGGCAGCGTTACCTACAAATCCGAAAACTCCACCGATGTCACCATGGCGTACGTCGATACCGAAAGCCGGATCAAATCACTCGAGACCGAATACGACGCACTTCTCGCGATCCTCGAAAAAGCCACCAAACTTGAGGATGTCATCTCCCTCCAGTCCCGCATTTCCGAAGTCACCTACGAACTCGAAACCTACAAAGCCCAGTTCCGCAAGTACGACGACCTGATCTCCTACTGCACCGTCAATATTGATGTGAACGAAGTCGAAAAAGTCACACCGAACGTCCGGGAAATGACCTTCGGCGAAAAGCTCCGGGACGGTCTTACGGAAACCTTTGAGGACATCGCGGACGACGCGTCCGAGTTTGCCCTGTGGTTTGTGACCTCACTTCCGTATTTCATCATCTGGGGCGTCGTTCTCACGGCGGCAGTCCTCCTTCTGCGTCTGATGATCGTCCGATACAGAAAACGCAGAGTACAGAAAATGATCGACCGGCAGTTAAAACAAATGCAGCAGAAACAGGCGGATTCCGAACAATATGAAACGAACGAACCGAATCAGACAAATTCTTAAAACTCTTGTATTCCTTATCCTCGCCGCCGTCACGGCGGTGGGCGGGATCAATCTCTATATGTGCCATACCGTCCGTGAACGGATTGTTCCGCCGGAAACCGTGTACTATACCGGCGCGGACTGTATCCTTGTCCTCGGCGCAGGTGTCCGTGACGACGGTTCTCCCAGTCATATGCTCGAAGACCGCCTCCTGACCGGCATTGACCTCTACGAAAACGGTATCACGAACACCCTTCTCATGAGCGGTGACCACGG
>JBGVOJ010000685.1:0-6231 GCA_045126415.1 Eubacteriales bacterium
ATACCGGCATGGACGCCCTGCGCGTCCTTGACGAAAACGAGATCCACCTTGTCCTGATGGACATCATGATGCCCGGACTCGACGGCATCTCCGCCACCGTGAAGCTGCGGGAGCGGTACAATGTGCCGGTGATCTTCCTCACGGCAAAAAGCGAAATGGACGACAAAATCCTCGGACTCACCGTCGGCGGGGATGACTACATTACAAAACCTTTCTCCCCTCTCGAGGTGATCGCACGGGTGAAGTCGCAATTGCGGCGGTACGCGACCCTCGGCGGGATCGAGAAAAAGCCGGACGTGCTGACCTGCGGCGGCATTGAAATGGACGACGTGTCGAAAATCGTCCTGATTGACGGCGAGGAAGTCTCGCTGACCCCTCTGGAATACAATATTCTGAGGCTGTTCCTGCTGAATCCGGGGAAGGTCTTCTCGATTGCGGAGATTTACCGGCAGGTGTGGAAGGACACGCCGCTCGGAAACGAAAGCTCGGTTCCGGTACATATCCGGCATCTGCGCGAAAAGGTGGAGATCAACCCGTCCGAACCGCGGTACATCAAGGTCGTCTGGGGACAGGGGTACAAGCTGGAAAAATGAAGAATGGAGGTCTGACATGAAAAAATATCCGAATTCTGTGATAAAGGGACTGCTGACAGTGCTGATGTTTGTGATGCTGATCGTGACTGCATTCGGTTTCATTGTCACGGCGGCGGCTCTGTCGGGAGAAGTCTATACGACCGACATATCACAGCTCCGTGCCAATATCACCGAGAATGCTCTAAGTTGGCTGCAGAGCCGTCTGCCTGCGCTCGCGCCGAGTACCATGGTACGGCTGCTTGTTTTCGCGCTGGATGTCGTATATGCCCTGCGTTATGCCGCGCCGGTGATTACGGTTGCGGGACTGCTGCTGACCGTTCTGCTGTTCTGCCTGCTGATACGTGCGGCGGGACACAAAAACGGCGCACAGGAAATTACATACGGGAAGTTCGACCGGCTCCCGTTTGAGATTGCGGCTCTGCTGATGATCGGGATTCCCACGGGAATCCACCTGACGCTGTACGCCCTGACGAGAGGAACGCTGTTCGAACAGTGGTATTTCGGCGCTGACCCTCTCGAACTGTCTATGTTCACGCTCCTGCTCTCGCCTTTTATCTACGTTCTCTGCCATACCTTCGCGGTACGGCTGAAATCGCACACGTTCTGGAAGACCACGCTGGTTTACCGGATTTTCTGGAAGCTCCCGGCACGGCTTATACGTTCGGTGAAGAACGCCGGAAAGCCGGATGAAAACGGGCACACCATTCCCCAGTGGTACAATAAAATCCCGTTGGAAATCATCGCGGTAGTGCTGCTCGTTCTGCCGTTTCCGTTTGTTTTGTTTTTGCATGATGTGGTGTTCCAAAACATCCAAAATACCTATTTTTATTGGAGTGACCGCTGGAGTGACCGAGGTCTCACACCGCCCGGGTATTACATTTATCAATTTATGCAGAATTCCAGATGGATTCTTGCATTGCTCTTCCTTGCAGCCTACATATTTCTGGTGTATCTGTTCGCCTATACCGTTTCCGTCCGTTACAAATGCGGTACGCTGTGGACGAACACGCTCACGTACCGGTTCTGGAAGTGGCTGAAAAAAATGTTCCGTCACCTGAATCATGCGGGAAAGCGGAACGAATCCGGCGAGCTTGTCCCGATGTGGTTTGATAAAATCCCGCTTGAAATCGTGCTTCTCGCGGCATTCCTGCTCGGACTGCTGATGATTTACATCTGCGATATGCTTCTGGATTTCATCTATTCCGATCTGTTCGCGTTCGCTTATCTGCTTCTCTGCGGTGCGGCGATGCTGTACGGACTTGCGTACGTCGTTTCCATACGGCTTCAGCTCGGTACGCTGTGGACAAACACGCTCATTTACCGGATTTATAAAAAATGCTCCGGTGTTTTCCCGCGCATCTGCCGCAGTATTCCGCTGACGTGGCGAACAGTGCTTGCGGTTGTCCTGTATTGCTTCTTTACATTCCTTATTTTGGCGTTTTCCGTTGACCCGCGTGATATTGCTCTCGCGCTGATTCTGTGGTTCCCGCTGACCCTGTCCGTCGGTGCCCTGTTGGTCTACGGTTCGTGGGCGACCCACACGGTCACGCGGAGCATCCGCGATATGGCAGGCGGCAACATCCACAAGAAGACCGATCCGTCGAAGCTGTTCTTCATTTTCCGGAAACAGGCGGAAGGGCTGAACTCCCTCGGCGACGGCTTACAGGCAGCGGTTGAAGCGCAGATGAAGAGCGAACGCCTCAAAACGGAGCTGATCACGAATGTCTCCCACGACATCAAAACCCCGCTGACCTCGATCATCAACTATTCCGACCTGCTGCTCGCGGAAATGGGGCGTGAGATTCAGCCTGACGGCAAAGCCGCCGAATACGCGAACACAATCTACCGTCACTCGCTCCGTCTGAAAAAGCTGACGGAAGACCTTGTGGAAGCGTCAAAAGCATCGTCCGGCGCGATCACGGTGAATTTTGAGCGGATCGAGCTGAACCAGATGCTCCGTCAGGCGGTCGGGGAATACGCGGAACGTCTGACGGCGGCGGGACTCACGCCGGTGTTCCGCTTCACGGAAGAGGACGTTTTCATCTCCGCCGACGGACGTCTGCTGTGGAGGGTGTTTGACAATCTGCTGTCGAACATCGTGAAATACTCCATGGAAGGCACCCGCGTCTACATCACGCTGACGAAAAACGGCGATCGGGCGATCGTCTCATTCAAGAACATCTCCCGCGACACGCTGAACATCGATCCGTCCGAACTGATGGAACGCTTCGTGCGCGGCGACGCCAGCCGCCACAGCGAAGGAAGCGGTCTCGGTCTGAACATCGCCCTCAGCCTCTGCGACCGCATGAACGGCAGACTCGACCTCGCCTGCGACGGCGATTTATTCCGCGCAGACGTGACATTTACGGTGATATGAGATTTCTTGGGGAAGGAACTTTTTGAAAAAAGTTCCTTCCCCAAACCCCATCCTCAAAAACTTTCAAACAAAAAAATGACAAGGTACAGTGCAGATTTTACGAACAAATTTGTGCTGTACCTTGTCTGTTTTCAGTTTACTTCGTTTCCGTGGAGTAATTTTTTGATATACAATGTGCCGTCCTCGCGTTTGATGACGAGGGCGAAGTATTCTTCGGATGCGGTGACATTCCCGTTTTCGTCCGGTTCCGTCGTTACCTTAAAGCGGACGCGGTAGGTTTTTTCCGTTTCCGAGAGAGAGGTAACGTCCGCCGTATAGCCGGAATCCGTGACCGCCAGCATCGGGATATAGACGGCGGCATCGGGCAGATAGCGGAATTTGTTTCCGTCCTCATGCGAAATCATGACGTCGCCGCCGAAACAACGGTACATCATCGACTCGAATTCCAGTTCCGGGATGACCTGCGTGATCTGGTATTCCGGATATTCCTTCATCGCGCGTTCGATCAGTTTGGCATTGCCGGAATACTTTGCGTAATCGCTCGCGAGAAGGTGTTCGAGTACGGCGTCGCGGTAGAACGTGATGGCATCCGCCATGTTCTCAAATGTCGGCAGGACGGGCGAATCGGTCACGAGAACCATCAGCAGTTCCTCAAGCATGACCGCCGTTTCGCCGGAAGCATCGTGAGTTTTGGTGACGCTTTCGCTCATGTAGTCGTAGGTATCGAATCCCAGGCGGTCGAGAAGGCTGCAGGAAGTCAGCATTCCCGCAAGGAGGATCAGGGCAAGAATTCTGCAGAGCTTCACCGTGCGGCTTCCTCCCATGCGCGTACGGCATGCTTGACGTCCGCGTACATATAGAGCGAGCCGAGGCAGACGAGCGGACGGTTTTCGCGGCGTGCGGCGTCACACGCGGCGTTCACGCCGTCGGTGAGTTCTTCAAACGCGTTGGCGGGTACGCCGAAGCTCTCATATTCCGCGGCAACACCTTCGGCGGGCAGCGACCGGCTGTTCGGCGGGGTCACGCAATAGACCGAAGATGCGAGGGGAGCGAGCATCCCGATCATTTTGTCGTAATCCTTGTCCGCCATGACGCCCATGAGGAAGAGGATCTTCCCGTCGGCGGACCGGTCGGTGAGGTAGTGCTTGACGTTTTCCACGGCGCCGGCGATCCCCTGCGGATTGTGTGCACCGTCGTAAATGACGAGCGGCTGTTCCGTCAGGATCTCGAACCGTGCTTTCCAGTAGGCGGCTGCAAGACCGGCGTCGACGGCATTTTCCGGAATTTTGACACCGGCGTCACGAAGCATTTCGCACGCGGTCAGCACCGTTGCGGCATTGCGCGTCTGATACAGGCCGTGGAGGTTGATCTTCACGGGACGTCCATCAAATGTAAACGACGTGCCGGAGAGATCGGAGGTGATATCCGTGATCGCGGAAAAATCGGTGCGGCGGCAGAGACTGTGCCGTTCCGCTGCCGTTTTGCGGATAACTTCATCGGAATCGTCGTCACCTTCCCCGAACAGGACGGGACAGCCTTCCTTGATGATCCCCGCTTTTTCCACCGCAATTTTCGCTGTGGTGTCGCCGAGGAACGCCATATGGTCGAGGTCGATGCCTGTGATGATCGAGAGAACGGACGATTTGATGATATTGGTCGAATCGAGACGTCCGCCGAGACCGACTTCCAGAACGACATAATCGCAGTTCATACGGCGGAAATACTCGAACGCGATGGCGGTGATGAGTTCAAATTCCGTCGGCGCGTCCTCCATCGTATCGGCGTACTGCTTGACGCATTCCGTCACTGCCGCAAGATCGTCGTCCGTGATGTCCTCGCTATTGAACATCATCCGTTCGTTGAATCTCTCGACAAACGGCGACGTATACAGCCCGACGCGATAACCCGCCTTTTCGAGAATGCAGGAGAGCATCCTGCAGATCGACCCCTTCCCGTTGGTCCCGGCAACGTGGATAAATTTCAAGGAACCTTCGGGATTCCCGAGTTTTCCACACAGCTCGGTAATGCGGGAAAGCCCAGGTCGGCTTCCCTTCCAGCTTACCGAATGGATATATTCCAATGCTTCGTTGTATGTCATGGAAATGTGGTTTATTAGGAAAAACTGGAGATTTCACTTCGTGAAACGCCGAAAAAAGTTTTCCCCAAACCCCTTTCAAAAAACTTTAATCTGGGTTATTTAAATATGATTTTCCGGAGTTCTCTGCACAGACGGAGAAGAACCGGTGTGAGGATGAGTTTGACCGGAATGAGAACGATGTATTCCGGCAGACGGTAGATAAACCAGCCCCAGTAGGTTTTGGAGCCGTAGAGCATCGCGACCCATGTGGTGTTGATGAGCAAGCCGAAAACGACACTACTGATGAGCGCAGGAAGCACCACATTCGGAAAAAACGGAACACGGTCGTCCTCCTTTTTAATATACAGGAACCACCCGTAAACCAGACCGGTCAGCGCTGCACAGACGGTGAACCCCGGATGATACGGACCGATCGGGAACAGAACTGCCCCGAGAAAGTCCGCAAGCGCGTTGACGATCGCTGCGGGAATCGGTCCGAACAGCGCCGCCGCAACGACGATGGGCACGAACGAGAACCCGATCTTCAGCCCCGCCGTGTTGATGGACAGGAAGCGGCTGAGGACGATCTGCAGCGCCACGAGGAGCGCGAGATAAGTGATGGTGCGTACCGGATTTTTTTTGAGATACATGAAACGAAAACCTCCCATAAATATGTACGGAAAGTTACAGTTCCGCCTGAACATTTATGAGAGTATAACAATAACTCTTGTGAATGACAGCGGGATGCGATACCGTGACCGCAGAACGTCTCTCCGTTCTTTCGTCCGATGAACAACTCCCCGTTTCACCGGCACTTGACGCCTCGGCATCTACTCTGTAAAAATATTATTCTATTTTTGATTTTTCAACAGAAACAACTTTCCGTCGTGGGAAATTATATCACACAGTATGCCCGATTGCAATACGTAAAATGCAAAAAATGATGAAAGTGCGGATTATTCGGGAAGGGGGAAACGGTCGCTTTTTGAAAAAAGCTCCACAAAAACTTTGGACTGTTGCAGCCGGATTGCGGGACAGCTGACATATCGTCTGCCCAAAGAGGTTTGGAGGGGAGTTTGAGGGGAACCTTTCCTCTGAAAAGGTTCCCCTCAAGAAAAACAAACTATATTTTGTAATCCTCACTCAAGCCCCATGCTCTGCATCAGCTTCTTGTTGAATTCTTC
>JBGVOJ010000686.1:0-2791 GCA_045126415.1 Eubacteriales bacterium
CGAAGCCCCGTGAAGTCGCTCCACTATTCCTGATGATTTTTATGACTCCACGGCTACAGGTCTAACAAATTTCAGCCGTACTCCACTTACAATTCCTCTTTTTCCCCCTCTATATCATATCAACTGCAATAACTGGCTACAACAGATTGAAGTTTTTGCGGAGCTTTTTTCAAAAAGCGACCGTCTCCCCTAAACAAAAAATCCGCACTCCCATCCCCACTGTAGGAAAAAACAAATATAACCATTCTTTCTATTGCAAAATCCGGAAAGATGATATATAATAAAAGCACAGCAACCGGTGCTGAATCCTTGAAGAGAAGGAGGTAATGTAAGATGACAATTGCTATGGAGGTGGCTGTACTCTGACGGAATCCGGGGACGGAGACGTCGGTGTACCCACTTGTGGAACAACGGGATATGCGCTCATGGCGGTGGACTGCTGTGGGCTTTTCCCGCGTTTGACGGAATGGAGTCATGCATTACGAAAGGCGGTACACCTATAGGCTACATAAATGCGGAAGAAGTTCTGCCGAAGGAACTTCTGGCACAAATCAGAATTTATATTGAGGGCGAAGCGATCTATATCCCGAAGGCGGCGGAGAAGCGGAAGTCGTGGGGCGGGAAGACCGGTACCCGTGCTGAGTATGACAGGCGCAACCGTGCGATTGCGGATGAGTATCGCGGCGGACGGTCGGTGAACGATCTCGCCGAGAAATACTGCCTCTGCCCGGACAGTATACGGAAAATTTTACGGAATCGCGAAGAAATGGAGGAACCTGTATGAAATGTCCCTACTGCGGAAAGGAAATGGAGAAAGGCTATATCCACTCCCGCGACTGTGTGGTTTGGCGAAAGAAGAAAAGCGCGGTTCCCGCACTTGCTATTTTGGCATCGGACGCGATCGACCTCGGGACGAATGACGTCAGCGGACATTTTGTCGTCGTTTACCGCTGCGCGGACTGCAAAAAGTTCCTCATTGATACCGAAAACGGAAACCATACGGAAAATTAAAGCCCTCGTGAAAAATAAAAGGACTGCTCACACAGTCCTTTTTTGTTTATCTTCGCATTTCCGAGAGTTTCCACAGCGTATCTTCCGCGTAGTGATACCGCTTCGCCACATGCCCCACAAACGCCGGAGAATCAATGAACGCGTTCGCTGTATCCCGCTTCAGCCAGATGTGACCCACCGTCTCGCCTTCCTGATACACCACCTCCGGACGCGGTTCCTCGTCCGGAATCACCAGAACGTAGGCGTCCATGCGCCAGAGCTGGTCGCCGCGTGCGATCCGCAGCAGGGAGGAAATCTGAATGAACTCCGACGGCTCCCGTTCGATCCCCGTTTCTTCCGCCAGCTCCCGTGACGCGCCGAGACGGCTGTCTTCCCCGGCAACGACCGAGCCGCCCGTGTATTCCCACAGACCGCCGAACGGTTTGCGTTCATCCCGCTTCGTCAGCAGAAGCTCGCCACGATGCACCGTGTAGATTTCCACAACAATGTGGTATTTGTCCTGCGGAAACGGCTCCCCGCTGTCACGGATGTATTTCTCGTCGGTCAGATTGCCGTACAGGTCGTATAAATCCCAGAGTTCCGCCATGTTATTCGTCATCCTCCATGTCGTCCGTCACATCTGCGACCAGCGAAATCTGGCCGGAACCGACCGGTGCGTCGTTTTTCGCGCGGTACGGAATACCGAGATGTTCGTATCCCATCCGCGTGACCATGCGTCCGCGCGTCGTCCGTGCAAGGAAGCCGATCTGCAGCAGGTACGGTTCGCAGACATCCTCGATCGTCACGGCTTCTTCGCCGAGGGTCGCCGCGAGCGTTTCCAGACCGACCGGGCCGCCGTCGTAGGAACGGATGATCGTTTCAAGCATACGGCGGTCAGTGAGGTCGAGACCGAGTTCGTCGATTTCGAGCATTTTCAGCGCACACTGCGCCATTTCAAGTGTGATCCGGCCGTCGCCTTTGACCTGTGCGTAGTCGCGTACGCGCTTCAGCAGACGGTTGGCGATTCGCGGCGTGCCGCGGGAACGGGAAGCGATCTCCATCGCACCGTCCTCGTCGATCGGGACATCCAGAATCGACGCACTGCGCTTGACAATGATCGCCAGCTCATCCGGTGTGTACAGCTCCAGCCGCTGCTGAACGCCGAAACGGTCGCGCAGAGGTGTGGAGAGCTGACCGGCACGGGTGGTCGCGCCGATGAGCGTGAAGTGCGGAATATCGAGACGGATGCTTCGTGCGGAAGGTCCTTTGCCCAGGAAAATGTCGATGGCGAAGTCTTCCATGGCAGAGTAGAGGAATTCTTCCGTATTGCGGGTGATCCGGTGGATTTCGTCGATGAAGAGAACGTCCCCTTCGCTGAGGTTGGTGAGGAGCGCGACGAGGTCGCCGCCTTTTTCCAGCGCGGGACCGGAGGTGATCCGGAGACTGACCCCCATTTCGTTCGCGATGATGGCGGACAGCGTGGTCTTGCCGAGTCCGGGCGGACCGTAGAGCAGGACGTGGTCGATGCAGTCCCCGCGCAGCTTGGCTGCTTCGAGGAGGATTTTCAGATTTTCCTTTGCACGCTCCTGCCCGATGTATTCATCCAGCGAATGCGGACGGAGACTGGCTTCTCCGTCACCATCCTCGCGTGTAAACTCTGTCGTAACAATCCGGTTTTCAAAATCAAATTCTTCGTTCATTATAAGATGTATGTTTCTCGGTGAAAACTTTTTTGAAAAAAAGTTTTCACCGACTTGCTCCGTAAGTCGGAGCCGATCCCCTTTCAAAAAACTTCAATCTG
>JBGVOJ010000687.1:0-1427 GCA_045126415.1 Eubacteriales bacterium
AGCTCCCTTCGGAAGAGCCTTGACAGCAACACAGCTGCGTGCAGGGGCGGAAGTGATGTACTTTGCGTAAACTTCGTTGAACGCGGCAAAGTCAGCCATGTCTGCGAGGAAGCATGTGGTCTTGACGATATTGTCAAAGGAAGTGCCTGCTTCGGTGAGAACAGCTTCGAGGTTCTTCATCACGCGTTCAGCCTGTTCGGTGACGTTGGTTCCTTCCATCTGACCGTTTTCGGGATTCAGCGGAATCTGACCGGAGGTATAGAGCATATTTCCGCAGACGATTGCCTGAGAATACGGACCGATGGCTGCGGGGGCGTTGGGGGTGGAAATCTTCTTGAGCATGGTAATGTCTCCCTGTTATAAAATTGGTTACGTGCTGATTATAATACGGGCAGCGGCGGATGTCAAGGGAATTCTGTGATTTTCGCGGCGATTTTCCCAAATGATTGACTTTGCCGGAAAGCTGTTGTATAATAATTCAATAATACTTCCATCGAAAGGAATCCATTGACATTATGAATTACGAACAGATCAGCACATGGCTGAAGCATCCGCCGGAAGACGCGCGCGGTATGACACGCTGGTGGTGGTACGGCTGCTGTGTGGACAAGGACGAAATCGCACGGGAACTCAACTTCATGAAGGAAGCGGGACTCGGCGGAGTGGAACTGCAGATTCTCTACCCGGTCACGCCGGACGATGCGGAAAAGGGACTGCGCAACATCCCCTACGGTTCGCCGGAATTCTATGACATTCTCCGTTACACCGCCGATGCCTGCGCCGAACGCGGCATGGTCTGCGACTTCACCGCCGGTTCGAGCTGGCCGTACGGCGGTCCGACCGTGGAGGAAGAAGACGCCCAGCAGGAAGCACTTCCCTATCAGCTTGACGTTCACGGACCGAAGACCTTCTCCTGCGACTTCACAACCCGTTTTGCCGGAACCGTCTGTGCGGCAGTGATGGGTAAGATGGAAAACTGCGTCATGCTGCCGGACACTGTAATGGACATTACCGATAAATTCCAGATCAAGGAACTGTTCGGCTGGCCGTGGGGAACAGAACTTGCGGAAATCGAAATCCCCGAAGGGGACTGGAAAATCGTCTTTTTCGTCATTTCCCAGCATCACAATCACGTCGGAAAGCCGTCGCGCAACGCACAGGGACTGGTTATGGACCACTGCAGCCGCAGAGCGACCGATCGTTTCCTCCGTCAGATGGTCAAACCGGTACTGAACGAGGCTCCGGGCATCCGCAGTCTGTTCTGCGACTCCATCGAAGTGGAAGGACACAACTGGTCGGGCGTTCTGCTGGACGAATTCAAAAAGAGACGCGGATATGATCTGAAACCGTATATTTACGCGCTCTGGGGCGATATGGGCGGGATCACGCCGCATGTCCGCTATGACTATTTCCAAACGATGTCCGAA
>JBGVOJ010000688.1:0-14514 GCA_045126415.1 Eubacteriales bacterium
CACCGCCATTGCGGACATCTGCCGTTCCTATGAAATCCCGCTCTTCCTCGACGGAGCACGTCTCGGTTACGGTCTCATGAGCCGTCAGACAAACCTTACCCTGTCGGATATCGCCCGCCTCTGCGACGTTTTCTACATCGGCGGCACGAAAGTCGGCGCACTCTGCGGCGAAGCCGTCGTCTTCACGAAAAACAACACCCCGCGTCGCTTCTTCACGATCACCAAGCAGCACGGTGCGCTTCTCGCGAAAGGCCGTCTTCTCGGCGTGCAGTTTGACGCACTCTTCACGGACGGTCTGTACTTCGAAATCAGCCGCCACGCTATTGACATGGCGGAAAAACTGAAGCAGATGTTCACCGAAAAGGGATATGAATTCTTCATGGATTCCCCGACGAACCAGCAGTTTGTCATCCTGCCGAACGAAAAATACGAGGAACTGAAGAAAAACGTCGCCACAACATGGTGGGAACCGTACGGCGACAGCGCGTCCGTCGTCCGTTTCGCGGCAAGCTGGTCAACCACGGAAGAAGACCTCGCCGCGCTCGATAAACTGATCTGACACAATAAAAATCCATAGAACATACGAAAGGAGTCATACCATGACCAATCGCGAATGGTTCAAACAGGCAAAATACGGCATGATGATCCACTTCGGACTGTATGCCCTTCCCGCAGGCGAATGGAAGGGACAGCGGATGCCCTACATCGGCGAATGGGCGCAGTCCTACTTCCGCATTCCGCGGAACGAGTACGCACAGCTGGCGAAGGTGTTCAACCCCATTCTGTTCAACGCGGACGAGTGGGTGACCACCGCCAAGGAAGCCGGAATGGAATACATGGTCGTCACCTCCAAGCATCACGACGGTTTCGCGCTCTTTGATTCCGAATGGGACGACTGGAACGTTGTAAAAGGCACTCCGTTCGGGCGCGACATCATCGCGGAACTGGCGGAATCCTGCTACAAGCACGGTCTGAAGCTCGGTCTGTACTACTCGCAGGAACTCGACTGGCACGAACCCGACGGCGGTGGATACACCCGCGGCCACACAAACGTCGGCGGCATGAGCTGGACGAACGACTGGGACTATCCGGACAACGAAAAAAAGGACTTCACCCGCTGCTTCGAAGGCAAAATCAAGACGCAGTTCAGGGAAATCCTCACGAAATACGGCGACCTGTGCCTGATCTGGTGTGACACGCCGTTCGATATCACGCCGGAACAGAGCAAGGAGCTGTACGACATGATCAAGCACTACCAGCCGGACTGCCTCGTCAACTCCCGCATCGGCAACGGCATGGGCGACTACCGTTCGTGGGGTGACAACCAGATTCCGGACGAATACATGAAGGACGGTCTGTTCGAGACCCCCGCGACGCTGAACGACACGTGGGGCTTCAAGTATTTCGATACCAACTGGAAGGATGCGGACAAGGTACGCGAACTGCGGGATCATCTGAATTCGCGCGGAATCAACTACCTGCTCAACATCGGGCCGGATTACCTCGGACGTCTGCCCGCACCGGCAGTGGAGATTTTGAAAAAGGCACGCTGAATTATTCGATATCCTTCCGTACAACCGCAGTTTCAAAAAAGGAACTGCGGTTTTTACTGTCCCCCACAAATTCACACTTATTTCATTTTTAACTTGACTTAATTTATGCAATATGATATAATTCCATCAAGGAATCCCACTATTTTTCAGAAAGGAGACCATCCATGAAAAAGCTCACCTCCATTTTACTCGTGTCTCTTCTGCTGTCATCGTTCGCCCTGATGACCGGATGCGCTGAATCCGCAAGCGAAGAAACCGCAGCTTCTCCCGAGGTTTCCGCCGATCTGCCGGAAGAAACCGTTGCCGAAGAAGAAAAGGAAATCACAGCGGCGGACATGATCCACGAACGGTATGCGGATACCAATCTCGGCGGCTATGAGTACAAGGTACTCGCGCCCGCAACCGGCGAACATTTTTACAGCAATATCGCCAGCGGTATCAACGAAATCCATACGCCCGAACTGACGGGGGAAGTTCTGAACGATGCGATCTATACCCGCAATCTCCAGACCGAAGAAAAACTGAACATTTCAATTATACCGGTCTGGTCCAACGGTGACACCAGCGGAATCACCACCCAGCTCCATAACGAAGTCCTCGCGGGAACCACGGGCTACGATACCGTTCTCAACCGTATGGACTTTCTCGGTACCTCCATGCAGAACGGAGACCTGCTGAATATCAAGAATATCTCCAGCATCGACACCTCCGACCTCTGGTGGGATAAAAACATTGTGGACAACTTTACATTGTTCGGCTCAAAGCTGTACTTCATTTCCGGCGACATCAACATTTTCGACGACTTTGCCGTTGAGGTTATCTACTTCAACAAACGTATCTGTGACGACAACGGTCTCGCTTACCCGTATTCCTATGTCCTTGAAGGAACATGGACGATCGACAAGTTCTACGAAATGGCAAAAACCGTGGAACTCGATAAAAACGGGGACGGCAAACTGGATATCGCCAACGATGTTGTCGGACACACCGAACAGAACGACCATGTGAAGCACTGGATTTATGCGCTCGGTGAAAAATCCATCGACATCAACGCTGACGGTTCCCTTGAAGTTATGCTCCAGACCGAACGTCAGGTCAACGTAATCGACAAACTCTATCAGGTTATGGTGGAAGGCGCAATGACCTACACCGCATCACCGGACAATTATCTTACCGGCTGTTCGCTGTTCCACGGCGATATGCTGGGAGCGATCAACAAATTCCGTGACATGGAAGACCCGTTCGGCGTAATTCCGATGCCGAAGTACGATGAAAAACAGGAAACCTACGGCGAATACGTTTCCAACGGCTGGACAACGGCCTACGGAATTCCGATGACCAATCAGAATCCCGAACAGACCGGTATCATTCTCGATGCCCTTTGCGGCTACTCGACGGATACGCTCCGTGTCGCTCTATATGATGTCCTGTTCAGCGCAAAACTGGTTCGTGATACCGAATCCGTGGAAATGCTCGACATTATTTTCGCCTCCAAATCCTATGACTGGGCGGTTGACTTCTCATGGGGCGGCAACTTCGCTTCTGCCTACAATGCGGTCTACAACAACAAGACAAACAATTTCGTCTCCGATGCCGCAAAGATTCAGAAACCGATTGTCAAAGTCATCGAACGGCTTGTCACCAAAATTCAGGAACTGGAATACTGTTCATTTTTCCGAAGAGGTTTTGTTTTCATGGAAGCAAAACCTCTTTTTGCGGTCTGTTATCAATTTTCTACACAAAATTCCCCGTATATTTGATTATTTCCTCTTGATTTTGTTACTTATTTATGATACCCTGTATATAACAAAAATTCACATCAAAGGAGACTTATTCTATGAGACTCAGACCCCCGTCCGTGCCGCTGATCACCGTTGATCCGTATTTCTCCGTGTGGTCCCCGGCTGACCGCCTCACCGATACCCCGACCGTTCACTGGACCGGCAAGCCGAACACCATCGTCGGCACCGCCGAAATCGACGGCACCGCTTACCGCTTCATGGGTAAGCTGAACCGTGCGGACAACACCCCCGCCCTCACCCAGACCGCGCGTGACTGCGACACCTTCGCGACCTACTACACCTTCGAAGGTGCGGGCATCATTCTGAACCTGACGTTCAGCACACCCCTTCTGATGGACGACCTCGCGCTCATGAGCCGTCCCGTCAGCTACCTCAAGGTAGAAGCAAAGTCTGCTGACGGCGCATGCCACACTGTCAAGGTGAAGATCGCCGTTTCCGAAGAAATCTGCCTCAACCACCGCGGTGACGAAGACGTTGTCTGCGAAATTCTCGAAAATGATACCTTCAAGGCGGCGAAGATCGGTTCTGCTTCCCAGAAGATTCTGCACTGCTCCGGCGACGATATCCGTATCGACTGGGGTTACTTCTACCTCACCGTTCCGACCTGCTGCGGCAAGGCATACACCGAAACCGTAAGCGTTCCCTTCGTCCCGAGACGCAGAGACGAAACCGCTCCCGAAGGCTTCAAGGAAGAAATGACCTTCGCGTGCGTGGAAACCGAACTGAAGACCTGCTGCTGCAACAGCACCCTCATCACCTTCGCGTATGATGACATCAAGTCCATCGAATATTTCGGCGACCAGCTGACCTCCTACTGGAACAAGGACGGCAAGACCATCGTCGAAGCCATCACCGAAGCGTACGCGGATTACGACTGCGTACGTGCAAAGTGTCAGGCATTTGCTGACCGTATGTTCATTGACGCAACCCGTGCGGGCGGCGAAAAGTACGCGGAAATCTGCGAACTTTCCTACCGTCAGGCAATCGCGGCGCACAAGGTTGCCGTGGACACCGAAGGCAATGTTCTCTTCATTTCCAAGGAATGCTTCTCCAACGGCTGCGCAGCGACCGTTGACGTAAGCTATCCGTCTATCCCGCTGTTCCTGATCTACAATCCGGAACTCGTCTGCGGCATGATGCGTCCGATCTACAAGTATTCCCGTACCGAAGGCTGGATCTTCGACTTCGCACCGCATGACTGCGGTCAGTACCCGCTCGTACACGGTCAGGTTTACGCAAACAACCACATCGACGGCCAGATGCCGGTCGAAGAATGCGGCAACATGCTCGTTATGGCGGCGACCGTGGCAATGGCATCCGGCGACACCAAGTTCGCGGAAGATAATCTCGACCTGCTCGAAGCATGGGTCAAGTACCTCGAAGCACACGGCGACGACCCGGAAAACCAGCTCTGCACCGACGACTTCGCGGGTCACCTCGCGCACAACTGTAACCTGTCCCTCAAGGCAGTGATGGGTATTGCGGGTCTCGGCATCATCTACAAGATGCTCGGCCGTGATGCGGACTACGAAATCATGCTTGAAAAGGCGAGAAAGATGGCAGCCGGCTGGGCAGTCCGTGCGGCCAACGGCGACGGCAGCTACCGTCTCGCATTCGACCGTCCGGGTACCTGGTCCATGAAGTACAACATCGTATGGGACAAGCTGTTCGGCACAAACGTCATGGACAAGGCAGTCACCGCAACCGAATTCGCGTCCTACAAGCGCCACATCAACCACTACGGTATGCCTCTCGACAACCGTGAAACCTACACGAAGTCCGACTGGCTGATCTGGACGGCAACCCTCGCGGAAGACCGCGGAGATTTCGAAGAATACGTCGCACCGCTGTGGGAAAACTACAACTGCACGCTGTCCCGCGTTCCGATGACCGACTGGTACTTCACCGTCACTTCGAACCAGCGCGGCTTCCAGCACCGTACCGTCGTAGGCGGCCACTTCATCAAGCTCCTCGAATACTACGGCAAGATGAAAAACTGGAAGAAGTAATATGTGATTTTTCTCGGGGAGGAACTTTTTGAAAAAAGTCCCTCCCCGAACCCCTCTTCAAAAACTTTCAAACGAATAAGAAAGACAAGGTAAGTGCAGATTTGCAGGAATATGATCTGCGCTTTTCCTTGTCTTTTTGTGTTTTATCTTGCGATCAGGCGTACAATTCTTCCGGAATCGCGCTTGACGGAGAGCCGGATTGTGCGTTCGCCACTTTGGTAGGTGAGGTCGTAGGTGCTGCCCGATTCATCCGGGGCGGCAGAAACGAGGTGTGCGGAGCGGACGATATCCGGAGGGAAATAATCGTGGAGAAAATCCTCCGCATAGCCGACACAATCCGCTTCCGTCAGGCGGAGTTCCCCGGGACGCAGGCTCACGCCCGCTTCCACCGGGGTACCGGAACGCGCATCGATGACGGCGTAGGCATTGCGGCAGGTATAGACGAACTCACCGGCACGTGTTTTCTCCGCCGGACGGAGAATTCCGTCCGCACCGGTGACGTCGGCGGCACATTCTTCGGCGGCACGTTCGCGGAAGTAGGAGACGGACGCTGGTTCGCTGTCCATGAAGTTCTCCGTCGTTTCTTCATCGTGATAGAGGACAGTGAAGCCTTCGGGGAATTCGCCGGTCTCCAGATAATCGTTCACGGCGGCGGCAATTTCAGGGATATTCTGTGCGCCGTCGGCGATTCCGGTGGAAATTTTACGGAAAAAGGCGGCATCGTCCCCATAGCCGGCAGACGCAGCGTTTTCAGCAGCGGTGAGCGCGAAATGGTAGGAAGACATCGGATTTTCCTCCGTCAGCGCGGCTTCGAGGCGGCGGACATTGGTTTTGAACAGAGTTTCGTGCAGATGGGACTGCGTCTGTGCGGCGGCATCGTCTGTACGGAAGTCGATATAGATATACGCACTGAGAGAACAGACGGTCAGAAACAATACGGCTGCGGTCACGACGAGAACTGTCAGATGGCGGGTAAGAAAATTTTTCATTGGATTCTCCTGAAAAATGCCTGACGGCATTTTGCTTTTCTTCCATTAAGATTTGACAAACCGCCATGATTTATGCTATAATGTATGATGATTTTTTTGATAATTTCGGGAGGATGCCATGACACAGCCTGCACGGGAGATTTTCCCTGCCCTGCTCGGGAATGAAAAACTGAAAAACACGCTCTCGTCGGACTTTGCTTCGGGAAAAAGCGCCCATGCGTACATCCTCGACGGTCCCGCCGGTTCGGGAAAACGTACTACAGCATCCCTGATCGCGCAGTCGGTCCTGTGCGAAAACCGTGACGATCCCTCTCATCCGCTGCCGTGCGGGATATGCCCGACCTGCCGGAAAATCGCGGGCGGTATTTCCGTGGACGTTCTTCGTATATCCAACGGAGAACACGCCACCATCGGCGTCGAAGCGATCCGCCAGATCCGGCAGACGCTCTACGTCGCGCCGAACGACGGTGACAAAAAAATCTATATCATCGAAAACGCGCACCGCATGACGGTGCAGGCACAGAATGCGCTCCTGCTCTCCCTCGAAGAGCCGCCGCCGTACGTCATGTTCCTGCTCCTTACGGAAGATTCGTCGGCACTCCTCGAGACCGTCCGCAGCCGCGCACCGACCATCAAAACGGAACTTTTTTCCGCCGGTTTCGTGGCGGAATACCTCTCCTCCGTGAAAGACCTCACTCCGGCACAGAAAGAGCGTATCCCTGCCGTGTCACACCTCTGCGGCGGTGCCCTCGGTTCCGCGCTGGGGCTTCTGAAAAACGGCGAATCCGAGCTTACCCTGTACAAAACCGCAGAGGAATTTGTCGGTCTTCTCCTGAACGGAAAAAAGACCGATGCCCTCGTCTTCGTAAATACCTCCCTTCCGAAGGATCGTGAAAAGACGCGTACCCTGCTGACCCTCGTCCGCTTTGCCCTGCGCGATCTTCTCGCGTACAAAAAAGACGGTGAACTGCTCTTCTTCACCGAACTTCCGTCTTATGCACGCCGCGTTTCCATCCGCCGTCTGCTTGAACTTTCCGAAGCTGTCGTCCGTGCCGAAAACGACATTGCGGCCAACGGTGCACAGCAGCTGGTACTGACGGATCTGGTATGCGGCGGATAATCAAAAATCTCTTCACCCACATCTACCAAAACGGAGAAAATAAATGAATACAGAAAATACAACTCTCACTCAAGATATGACCGAGATCGTCGGTGTACGGTTCCGCGACGCCGGAAAGGTATACTACTTCGCGCCGAACGGGATCAAGGTGAAATCCGGCGAGTGCGTCATCGTTGAGACGGCGCGCGGTCTTGAATTCGGTTTTGCCGCTTCCGGAAACAGCCATGTTCCCACGACAAAGATCGTTCCCCCGCTGCGTCCCGTTCTGCGTGTTGCGACCGAGGAAGACCGTGCGCATTACGAAGAAAACAAAAAACTTGAAGCGGCGACGTTTGAAATCTGGAACAGGAAAACCGCCGAACACAAGCTCGACATGAAGCTCGTCGAAGCGGAATACACCTTCGACAACAGCAAGCTGCTGTTCTATTTTGCATCCGAGAACCGCGTTGACTTCCGTGACCTCGTCAAAGATCTCGCGGCGGTGTTCCGCACGAGAATCGAACTCCGCCAGATCGGTATCCGCGACGAAGCGAAGATGCTCGGCGGGCTCGGCGTCTGCGGCCGTCCCTTCTGCTGCTCCAGCTTTCTCTCCGACTTCGTGCAGGTCTCCATCAAAATGGCCAAGGAGCAGAATCTCTCCCTCAATTCCTCGAAAATTTCCGGTACCTGCGGACGCCTCATGTGCTGCCTCCGCTACGAACACGAAACCTACGAAGAAGAAATCGCACGCACACCTCCGGTTGACTCCACAGTCAAGACCGCCGAAGGTGTCGGCACCGTCACGGAAATCAGCCCCCTCACCGGCTATATCAAGGTCAAGATCGGCGATAACATCAAGCCGTTCCACCGTGATAACGTCACGGTACTGAAAGCCGGCAAAAGAGATTCCGGAAACTGAGAAATTATGGATATCGGGAAAACCTTTTTTGAAAAAAGGTTTTCCCGAACCCTTTCCAAAAAACTTCAGACAGAATGAAATGACAAAGTCTGTGCATATCTGTTTTTCTGCGATCTGCACAAACTTTGTGATTCTTTTCATAGATTGAATCTTTTTGGATGGGGCGAGGGGAAACCTTTTTCGTGAAAAAGGTTTCCCCTCAAAATACCCTTTAAAAATTTTCGTTTTTTCGAAAAAATTTTCACAAAACCTATTTCATTTATCCTGAAGTTGTGATAGAATAGGGTTAATCTTAACACGGAGGTGTACACAATGGCATACAAGATCAATGACGACTGCATCGGCTGCGGCGCATGTGCAGCAGAATGTCCTGTTGAATGCATTACCGAAAAGGACGGCAAGTACGTTATCAATGCGGATGAATGCATTGAATGTGGTGCTTGCGCGGGCGTATGTCCCGTAGAAGCTCCCCAGCCTGAAGAATAATTCCGACCCGGGCGTCGGTAAATAACCACTACAACGGATCGAAGGGGGGACATATGTCTCCCCTTTGGTTTGTGTTCTGTAAAAGTTCATCCAAAAAGGACGTACCATGTACAATCCCGAAACCGAACGGCTCGATAAAATCAACGAGTCCCTCTCCCTCATTCAGTGTAAAACCGGGCTTACTTTCGGCACCGACAGCTACCTCCTTGCCGCGTTTTCGCATCCCGTACCGCGCGGAACCTGCGTCGAACTCGGCGGCGGTACCGGCGTCGTTTCTCTGCTCGCGGCATCCCGTGACCGCTTCGCGCGCGTCCATGCCGTCGAACTGCAGCCCTATTTCGCCGATCTCATTGCCCGCAACGCCTCCCTCAATCACCTCGAAGAACGCATCACGTCCCTCTGTGCGGATGTGCGTGATCTCACCCAGAACACCTTCGGCGGCGAAGTCCACGCCGTCCTCTCGAATCCCCCCTACATGAAAGCGGACAGCGGCAGAACCAACGCCGCTCCCGAAATGAACATCGCCCGCCGCGAAGAAAACGGTACCATCGCCGATTTCTGCGCCGCCGCGAAACGTCTCCTCCGCTGGGGCGGATTTTTCACCGTCGTCTACCGTCCCGACCGGTTCGCCGACCTTCTCTGTGCCATGCGCGAAAACGGTCTGGAACCGAAACGCGCCGTTTTCGTCTATCCGTCCGCGTCGGACAAACCCTGCCTTGTGCTCACCGAAGCCAAAAAAGGAGGCTCGTCCGGCATGGTCTTCGCACGTCCGCTGATTATTTATGAGGACAAAACCTCCCAGCGGTACACGGATGATATGCAGCGGGTTTATGACGACTTCTCCCTTGAACATTTATTTTAATTCATAATAAAGTGGGGTTTGCCATGAGCTTTCCCAAGAAACGAAACGTCTCCCAATTCGAAAAAAACGCCGTGGAAGGCGGGGTCCTCTACCTTGTCGCAACGCCCATCGGCAACCTCGCGGACATCTCCGAACGTGCGCTGAAAGTCCTCTCCGAAGTTGACTTCGTCGCCGCCGAGGATACCCGCAACACCGGTCTGATGCTCTCCCGCTTCGACATCTCCAAGCCGATGATCAGCTACTTCGAGCACAACAAGCGCGAACGCGGCGAAATCATCGTCGACCGTATCGAAGCCGGCGAGTCCTGTGCCCTTGTCACCGACGCCGGTACTCCCGCGATCAGCGACCCCGGCGAGGATATCGTCCGTCTCTGCCACGAACGCGGCGTGAAAGTCACAAGCATTCCCGGATGCTGTGCCGCCGTCACCGCTCTCACCCTCTCCGGTCTTCCCACCGGACGATTCACCTTCGAAGGCTTCCTCAGCACGTCGAAAAGTGAACGCCGGGAGCGTCTGTCCGAACTTGCGTCCGAACAGCGCACGATGATCTTCTATGAAGCACCGCATAAACTCCGCAACACCCTCGACGACCTGCTCAGCCATTTCGGCGGCGACCGGGAAATCTCCCTCTGCCGTGAAATCACAAAGCTGAACGAGGAAGTCTGCCGCACGACCCTCGCGGAAGCTGTGGAAATCTACAGGGAAAAAGAACCGCGCGGCGAGTACGTCCTCGTCATCTCCGGCGCAAAAAAGACGGAAATCAAGCCCGACTACCCGGATGATCCTCTTGAGCACGTCAATCAGCTCATCGAAGGCGGCATGTCGAAAATGGAGGCGGTAAAAGCCGTCGCCAAAGCACGCGGCATCCCGAAAAATGAAATCTACAACCTCGTCAACCGCGACTGAACCAACGCGTGAGTCAAACCGAAAATTCCAGCTGAACCATAAAAGCTGCAATTTATATAAAAATCCATCCAGTATAAAGTTTTTTGAAAGGGGTTCGGGGAAAACTTTTTGCAAAAAGTTTTCTCCGAGAAACAACATCAACCATGATGAAAATCGGTCTTACCAGCTACAGCATGAACAACTACATCTGCGACGGCATTATGTCCATTCTGGACGTTATGCGCTTCGCGAAGGAAAAGGGTGCGGAACACATCGAACTCGTTCCCTTCGGCTTCACTCTGCACGATGACGCGACCGGCGAATTCAACGAAGCTCTCATCGCGGACATCAAGGCTCTTTCCAAGGAAATCGACCTTCCGCTTTCCGACTACGCGGTTCTCGGCGACCTTCTCAAGATGGACGTTGACGCACGCCGTGCGGAAGTTGAACGTCTGAAGAGACACATCGACGTTGCGGCGAAGCTCGGTCTGGAACGTATGCGCCACGACATCTCCTCCTTCCGCCGTCCGCTCGAATCCAACACCCCCACCGCGTTCGAACGTGAATTCCCGATCGCTGTGGAAACCTGCCGCGAACTCGCTGATTATGCTGCACAGTACGGCATCACCACTCTTGTGGAAAACCACGGCTTCTTCGTAAACGGTTCCGACCGCGTCATCCGTCTCATCGAAGCCGTTGACCGCGAAAACTTCGGTCTCCTTCTCGACACCGGTAACTTTACCTGTGTAGACGAAGACACCAAGGTTGCCGTCAAGAAGTGCGCACCGTACGCAAAGATGGTTCATCTGAAGGACTTCTACATCCGCCGCGCAGACCGTCTCACCGGCAACGGCGGTCTGTTCCGCTGCGACTCCGGCTGCTGGTTCTCCTCCAACTCCGGCGAATACATGCTCCGCGGCTCCATCCTCGCGCAGGGTGACCTCGACGTATGGGCATCCCTCGGCTTCATCCGCGACGCAGGCTACGACGGATACGTTTCCGTCGAATTCGAAGGCATGGAAGACGGCAAGATCGGCAGCGAATCCGGCATGGCCGCTGCTCGTTATATTCTGGAGAATTCTTAATGAAATGGACTCGGGGAGGAACTTTCTGCAAAAAGTTCCTCCCCGAACCCCTCTTCAGAAAACATTAAAAAAATGAATGGACAAGTTTGGGTGCGGACTTGGGAATAACAGACTGATTCTGCTGCTGACAAAATTACAGATAAAGGAGATTTTTATGGATATGCGACGTGAAGATCTGGAAACGCTGCGTACCCTTGCCGCAAAGTACATGGGATACGCGCTTTCCGAGAAAAACAACGAAAAGCGGGAACTCTGGCGTGCGCTGAATCACGGAAAAATGCAGAAGCCGATGATTACCATTGACCAGATGCCGTGGCACGAACTGGATGTCGACGGCTCGCTCAAATGTACGGTGGAACATCCGTATTTCCGCGGGATCGAGTGGAATCTGCGGTCGGAAATCTACAAATGGGAACATCTGCCTGCGGATATGGTGCTGAATCCGTATATCTCCCTCTCCCGTCCTGTTTCCAATACCGGGTTCGGGATGAGTACCCGCCGGCTGGCGCATGACTCCACGGGAAATATCCAGTCCTGGCTGTTCGAGGATCAGCTTGCCGAAATGGAAGATGTCGAAAAGATCAAAACCCCCGTCATCTCCATCGACCGTGAAAAGGAATCCGAACTTCTCGAAACGGCAAAGAGTGTGTTTGACGGCATTGCTCCTGTAAAAATGCAGGGGATCATGCTCCACTCGGGTCTGTGGGATTCCATCACCTTCTGGAAAGGCGTGGAAAGCTGCTACATCGACCTTCTGGATCGTCCCGAACTGATCCATGCGATCCTTGACCGCTACACAAATGCGTTCCTCGCTCAGATCGAACAGATCAACAAACTCGGCCTGTACGATATCACGGGAAATTACTGCCACTGTTCCTACACCTTCGCCGATCGTCTGCCTTCCGAAGACTGTGATCCGGAACACCCCACGACCTACGACGGCTGGACGTTCAGCATGGCACAGCTCTTTACGTCGGTCTCACCGGCGATCAACGAAGAATTTGAAGTTCCCTATATGTCGAAAATCTTCTCCTGCTTCGGTTCAGTCTACTACGGCTGCTGCGAACGTCTGGACGACCGTCTGGACATCATCGACCGGATGCCGAACATCCGGAAAATTTCGTGCAGTCCCTGGAGCGACCGGGAACATTTTGCGGCAGTGCTTCCTAAGAAATATATCATGTCAAACAAGCCGAACCCGGCGTATCTCGCGGAATCCTCGTTTGACGAAGGTGTCGTCCGCGCCGATCTGCGCCGTACCATCGCGGCTGCAAAAGCGCACGGACTGGGGCTGGAATTGCTGCTCAAGGACATCAGCACGGTCAAGGGCGATCCGCAGCGACTCTGGCGATGGTCGGAAATCGCGCTGGAAGAAACCATGAATTCGGTATTATAAAGATATAAAATCCACAGGAACGAGGTACTATTATGTCAAAACCCAATGTTCTGCTGATCGTGTGTGACCAGCTCCGCTACGATTCCGTGGGCTTCTCGGGCATTTACCCGGTCAAGACCCCCGTGATCGACGCCCTTGCATCCGATGGGCTTTTCTTCAAGAATGCCTACTCCCCCCTGCCGGTCTGCGCACCGTCCCGTCAGTCGATGCTCACCGGCGTGCAGCCCGACTCCATCGGCGCACTGTTCAACTATAACTTCATCAAGACCAACGGCGCGAACCCCAATACCCCCACATGGGTCAGCGAACTCCACGACCACGGCTGGAAGTGCGGCTTCGCAGGCCACTGGGACGCATCCCCGTACGGCAATGAAAACGCGTTCGGCTACGAAACCATCTTCGACGGCGGCGCGTGGAGCCGTGAAATCGGCGAAAAGTACGGCGCGATCAACTACACGAACGGCTGGTTCGGCGAAACCAACCCGATCGCGTTCGAGGACACCAAGACCTACCGCATCTGCAAGTCTGCCGCCGACTTCATCAAGACCAACAACGCCTCCGAACCGTGGCACCTGTGGGTGGACATCACCGACCCGCACCTGCCGTGCCGTCCGTCCGCACCGTTTGACACGATGTACAAGGCAGAAGACATGACGCCGTGGCCGGGCTTCGGCGACACGTTCGAAAACAAACCGTACATCCAGAAGAAGCAGATCGAAAACTGGCATCTCGAAGGCAAGACATGGGAAGATTTCGCGCCGACGGTGGCACGTTACTTCGGCATGATCAGCCAGACGGACGCCGCAATCGGTCAGGTGATCGACGCGCTCAAGGAAACCGGCGAATACGAAAACACGCTCATCATCCTCACCGCCGACCACGGCGACACCTGCGGCAGCCACGGCATGATGGACAAGCACTACATCCTGTACGATGACGTAGTACACGTTCCCATGATCGTACGTCATCCGTCGCTCGGCACGGGCATTGTGGAAAAGTTCAACTGCAACACGCTCGACATCGCGCCCACGGTGGAAAAGATCACCGGACTGGAAGCGGAAAGCAAGCGTCACGGCCGTCCCGTTTCCGATTATCTTGACGGTACGGAAACGCCGGACTACGCGGTCTTCACGTCGAACGGACAGCAGTTCGGTCTGTTCACGCAGCGCGGCATCCGCAATGCGCAGTACAAGTACATCTGGAACCTCACGGACATTGACGAGTTCTACGACATCGTAAACGATCCGGGCGAACTCCACAACCTCGCGGGAGATCCGCAGTACAAGGAAATCATGAAGGAAATGGGCAAGCTGCTCATCGCGGAACTCAAGCGCCGCGGTGACCCCTTCACCTCCGGCTGGGTCGAATGGCAGTGCGGTCTGGGGATTTGATGGAGATTATGTTTCGGGGGGGGGGGGGGGGGGGGGGCG
>JBGVOJ010000689.1:0-21679 GCA_045126415.1 Eubacteriales bacterium
GCAGTCTGCGTCTACAGTACAAGTGAAATTAGCCAGTACGAGATCAGAAGTTCCGGCATAACCAGTAGAAGCTGCACTGTAGTTCCAGAGATATCTTCCGTCGGATTTCTTTACGAAACCGATGGAACCGTCGGAGTCAAGTGTTGTTTCCAGTCCGGCAGGAACACTATGACTGGTTACAGTAAGGCCTTCCGGAATATTCAGATAGAAATCAAGAGTACCCAGAGACTCTACTGCACCGATAGATACAGTAAAGTTTACAGTATCTCCGGGCTTGAGTGGAGTGGTATTGTCAGCAGTTACGGTGAAGTGAACTGCATCGGCTGCAAATACAGGTACTGCAGATACCACAATAGTTGCAACCATGACAATAGCCATTATGAGTGATAATGTGCGCTTGTTCATGACCAAGCTCCTTCTGAAAAATATTTTCACGGCAGGGAAAATGCTGTAATACTGTACAGAGTGCCGTAACACTGTACAATATCCGGAGGTATCCTCCGATATTTCTTAATTTTTCTTTCTCACTTTCTGTACACGGGATTCAGTAAAGTGATCTAAAAAATATAAGACAAGTTTTTAATCGAGTAAGATTACTCGCTCCACAGACTGCTGATTTCGTTAATATGGTTGTAAATTAATTTCTTGTCAACAGAGTTAATTTTTGAGTCTCCATTAACATCAGCAACTTTCAACCCGTATTCATCAGCGATCGTATTAACTTCGTTGATGTGATTGTAAATGGTTTTCTTGTCAACAGAGTTTACTTTTCCGTCACCATTGATATCACCAATCAAATGAATCTTCACATCCTGTGTCACTTCATCACCATCTACTACTACTTCATATTCACGAGTTACATGATTCAGTTTGCTGACTTCCAGTGTATATGTGCCGTCTGGCGCAGACAGGGTATAAGTTCCATCTGTTGTGGTGTTGGAGTCGATCTCGATTCCGTCCGAATCATACAGGGTCACGGTCACAACTTCTCCTGCATCGCCGTAACTGGTTACTGTGCCAAAGATGGTGTAATCGCCGTCGGGTTGTAATGCAGTAATATCTTCATATGAATAAATTAGGGTTTCACTATTATTTTCATAAGACAATTCACTGCATTCAGCCTTCACATCAACATAGAATGAGATCAAATCCGTATCATCTGTAAACACAAAGTACTGCGAACTGATAAGGAACTTGCACTCTATACTATCGCCAGCCTGCAACTCATCGATATAAACAGAATTAATAATATTTCCATTATTATTCTGTTCAAACAAAGCTGTCGTAATGCCAGTAATTGTATTGATTCCCTGGTTTTCAATGTTTACAGTAATAATATAGTCATCATCAACTTTTGAAATATCTTTGTATGTCAGCACAAGATCATTCAACAGAATGTTGATATATACCGTATTATTTTTTCGATTTACATCAACACATTCAGAATCATCAGCGGTTACATGAAGAACGATATCTTTTGTTCTATCTGAAATCTGAACATCTAATGTGATTTCAGCTGTTTGTCCCGGTTCCAATGCGGATGTAATCTCAGTATCTGCAATTATGTATCCGTTCTGATCATGAACACGTACATTATACGCATCACAGATTTGCAGTGAATTGTTCTTTACCGTAATTGTGAGCGGAACGATTCCATTCGTCATAACCGTGTCTGTATTGTAATACGACTCGGTTATGCAAATATCCAATTTGTTACTTACGGATGTAAAGTACAAATTTGACATAGGATAACCATTGCTATCATCATCGGTAGCAAGAACATAAGCAACATCCAGCTCATCATTGTTCAGAATACCAGCAATGCTGTAAAGTTTCATATCATAATCAGTGATCTGTACTGCAGAGGTCCATTCACCATTCAATTCTCTTGCATGTGTAAATATGTTATTATACTTGCCGGAGGAGACTGTGTACAAAATATAACTTGTGCCGGAATCATTTACAAAAAGCTGATAATTGGATACATTGTCAGGTACTGTTATATCCTCACTCAAGATATTAGTACCGTTATAAGACTGAAGCACATTATTATCCAAATAGTAGATAACTCCATCGATGATATACAAACCATTACATGCATCCGCACTGTTATCTATTGTTGCCAATGCTCCGTTTTTGTAATACGCAAGAATGGATTCACTGTCAGTATTTAGTGGATCATTATCATACTTTACAGCGACAACAGGCTCAGTATTGGTATATCCAGATGCTAAATCTTCTACTATGGCAACATTATTAACAACAACCTGAGGTAATGACCAATTGTTAGATGAGTAGGTAATATATTTTACAGTAGATGTATCTGTTTCAATATTACTTTCGCTCCAGGCAACAATAACATCATTTCCGTATGTATTAACTTCTACGAGGTTACACATGACATCAGTATTTGTTGTTATCATAGTCGGTGTACTAAATGCTATACCATTAAATACACTGTGGTATAGTTCCGTATACGCCCCCATTTCATCGAGAGTTACATCTTCATCGAATTCTTTCACAGAGTTCTGCCAGATCAAATGCACATTACCGTCCGAAGTCTTAGCTAATATAGGCTTGAAATCGGCAGTTCCGTCATCATGGATTTTTTTGGGAGTTTCCCAAACCCCATTTTTCTTGGTAGACCAGTAAAGAGTGGTTTCATTGGCAACATTGCGTTCTGTATCTGTTTTTACCCATACAGCAAATTCTCTGCCATCATCCAGCTGTACAATATCAACAGGTTCATAACAATACACGGTGTCATCAATCATCTCGTCTTTTACTTTTGAAAATACTTCGTTTATGCCGCTGTTAAGAGCAAACAGCATTCGACCATATGTACTAACAGAATTTCTTGTATCGATCAGCTGCATATCAGACGAATTATCTATTTCCTCTTGGATCATTGCAAAAGTATTTGCCGTCATTAACTGATAGGCTGATGTATTCGGGTACAACTGAATATCATCACCAAGACTAATGATTTTTTCACCGTTAATGAATTTCAACATCTGATAGCTCAATGTAAGTTTTGCATTAACAATAGAAATCGTTAAGCTTTCCTCCAAGCTCTTCAGAGGTAAATCCATATTAAACTGCAATGTAGCATCAATTTTTGCTTCGGCTTCTGCTGCTTTAACATCAATATTTGCTGCAATTCCGGGAGTAATACCAAGGGACAATTCGCCTTTGAGATCATAGCCAGAATAATATGCGGTTCGAGGAACCAACATTAACTTACCTTGAGCATCTGCGGCTATACTGAATACAATCGATACAACCGGTGCTGGCGGCAAAGGATAACTAACGCTCAACTCGGTCGACAATGCCAAAACAATTGCACCTTCAACAAATTCAAGATTCTTATTAAGTTCAATGTAACCATATAATTCGGTATCGAACTCAAAACCTAGATTTGCTTTTTGTAAAGGTGAATTATTTCTTATGTCACTCTTAAGTTTTCTGAATTTGTTGTAGAAATCCCGTGAGGTTTTCATACCATAAGAATTCATCATATCCTTGAGCTGAGCATATGTTTCTTTCCAATAAGCATCTGAATCACCAACATTCTGCTCAATACTTGTACATACCTCTTTACCAAGAATCAGCTGAACAGTTTCGGTATCTTCATTGTACTTAGTTTTGAAAGCCCATAATGTTCCGGGAATATCAAAATTTAATGGGAATTCAAACAAAGAAAAAGATTCCCCGCCAAATTCAATTGTAGGTCCTACAAGCACAGCAGAATCAGTAGTATCACCCATAGAGAATTCAAACTCGTCCAATTCCTCAATATCTGGAGCCTCTTGGGTTATGACCAACGTACAACTATCAATAACATTTCCTGTTTCATCTTTTGCTACGAGAACAGTGGTACCATCGGAAATACCTGAGACAACACCATATTTATCAACAGTAGCAATATTCTTGTTATTGGTACTCCAGGAAATCTTCTTATTGGTTGCGTAAGAAGGAGTTACCGTTGCTGTTACTTTCCGTTGTTCACCCTCACCTACAGTAATCGTATCTGAACCATCATCTTTAATTGTGATACTTGATACTGGAATATACAAATCAAACTTAATGTATCCAGAGCAGGTAACAGAACCATCATCCAACAGGGTTTCAGCCTGAACATAATATGTTCCTTTATCAACGCTGCTAATATTCCATGTTGCGCTCGGTGTACTGCCGGAACTGGTAAATACATATCCGGTTACATTCATATCATAATCATAGACATTGAAGGTGGTGGACGTGTATCCGCTACCGACTACTTCAGCTTCGAATTCAATACTTGTTGCATCAGCTGCATACACTTCATTGTTTGCGGGCTTTGTGATTGTCACACCCGCACTTTTGGTTGTAAAATCTGCACGATCAGAAAAAGAAGTATTACCCTCACTGTCAATAATAAATGCTTCCACATAGTAATCCGTTCCTGCTTCAAGATCTGAAGCATTAATACTAAATGTCGAAGTCTTTTTATTATATGAAACATCCTTAAATTTTTCTGTTTGCCACAGGGAATACTGCTGATATCTGTCCCCACTCTGAGTTAAAATGTTAAATCCATAATCGCTTATCGAGTTAACACCTGTTTCCAAAATAGTCGCTTCGATGTATGCACCAGTATTTGTAAGTTGTTTCTGGTCTATAATCGGTGCAGCAATATTGTATTTGACAGATTCGGAGATAGTAAAGAGCTTCTGGATCTTTCCGCTGGAGTACCCATCTTCATCAGTAACCCATATGTTAATGTGATAACTTTCGCCGGGAACGAGGGTCAGACTGCTCTGTGTGTTAGTAACCATCAATCCCTCTAAAATTTCATTTGCATAAAAACTGGGAATATCAGAGAAATCAAACACACTATCTCCAATGGCTTCATATCGAAAATAATCGATACCCACATCAGGCTCATCCGCTTTGGTAATACTTACATGTATTTTATCAAGATCCACCTCAGTGTTATATGCCGAACCTGAGAATGAAAAAATATCATCTTCGCTAATGGTCAGAGAATTGGAATCAAATATCACTCGAATTTTATTATAGAAATCTGATGATGCTTTCGCTGCCTGTTGGACAATCACATAATACTCCCCTGTACCATCCTGAAGTTTTATACTGCCAATTCTGATTTCAGATGTGGTATTTTTTTCTGCAGTAATACTTAATGTTTCCTCACCATCCCCGCTTGTTTTATTGATAGAAAACCATGAATCAGATTTACGAGCAGTCCATTCCCCCGACGAATATACAGTTATTGTATCAGAACCACCGGCACTGGAAATAATAATTTCTTCATCAGATGCTGAAATAGACTCTTCCGAGGCACCAATTACGATGCAATTGAATGTTTTTTCGGAAATTGCTCCATTATAGGTATTCGCAGTCAGATAGATTTCAATTACATGATTTGCCAGAAGTTTATTACCTGAAATTGTTATTTGTTTGTCTTCGGTTGTACCACTCATTATGAGTTCGCCAGGAAGCCCATTTGTAATATCAAAAATCTCATAAGCATAATATTCGGCTTTATTTACTGTCTCCCATAAGACTTTAACATCCTGACCCGCTTCATAGATTCCATAAAAATCAGGAGCTGTCATATTAGGTTTATCCAGAACGATATTTTCAGGTTCAGATAACACAATCATAACCGGTTCAGTTGCAGCATAATTATTAAAAGCCGCATCAGTAGCTGCATGGATAGTCACTGTGTACTCACCGGCCAAACTCATATCCAGCGTTTTCGCATTTCCAGAAGCATCATAGCCGGACACAATACCGCCGGTTGTAACCGAACCGCTTAACGAATATGTTTCCTCATCAATATTCACATTGCGGAAGAATACACTATCGTCCAACTGCTTGGAATAAATCCCTACCGAGACAGTTTCCAGTAAAGCCCCATTACCGTTGATATTAGCAGACCATGTAATTTTTTCGCCAAGCGATACATTACCGGAAATTGTCACATTGCTGAAACTCGGCAGCTCTATTTCGGGTGCAAGCTGAGTTACATAAACATACTCATCATCCACACCATCGGCAGAGATTGTGAATTCTGCTTCTCTGTCGGAAGTTCCGGTATTCGCAGTCGTAGCTTTTACGATGATTTCCGCATGAGTATCATCGACTTGGTTAATAGTCCATGTCAGCCATGATACATCACATGAAATATCCCAATCCAAGTTCGAGTTGATCCAAAAAGAGCCGGTACTGCCTTTTGCAGCGTCCAGATCATCCGGATACTCGGATACATTGAGATAGCTGGATTCTTCCATTAAGATGTATACTTCTGTCCATTCGGAATCAATATCCTGATCGGTGTTAGTCGCACATAATGCAATTTTATACCATTTATTAGCGACCAGCTTTGATGTGGCAACCTTTATTTCGCAATCATCAGACCATGTATATGTAATATTAGTCCCCGATTCGTTGCTGCTTCCATAGTCTGGTTCACCATTCAGTTTTTTTACATACACGGTATAATTATCTGCACCGTCTACAGGATCCCACTCAACATACAGAGTATCGTCAATACAATGGGTATCCAGATAACCATGCGACGTAATTTCAGGTGTTTCAAGTTCCAGTTCATTATCAACATAGATGGCATGCCATGCTGCACCATTATTTAATTCGTCATCATTCTCATCCATGGCAACAACATATATTTTATATTCGTGACCATCTTCTGTGAAAACTTCGTCATCACTATATATGTTATATGTTCGTGTGCTGCTGGTACTATAACTTACCTCTTCTTCAAAAACTTTTTGACCTGTTGTTTCATCTTTTACGACTAACAAATAGTGATCAGCACCGGAATACCTATTCCATTTGATTTTTACTGTTTCAAATCCATTGATCGTTGCACCATCCGAAGGTGAAGATATTTTCAATCCACCTGTTCCGCCATCTGCCGCATGAACCATGACCGGCGGCAGCACCTGCATCACCAGCGTAAACATCATCACAAAGGAGAGCAGTCCGCTGATGAATCTGTTTTTTTTGCTGTTCATAAGTTTTTCCTCCAAAGTAAATTTGTGTTATCTCTTATCAAAAGACTACGCACACGCATATATCACCGTCACCTCTCAATCAAGAATGTGTACTTTCCTGTAAGCCAATTTTCACAATTTGCTTTACTTGAAAAACACGAAAATATACAAGTTAAGGCTTGAAAAATTCGGGAATATGTGGTAAAATTATTCAGTATATATTTTCAGGCAAATTTACAAAAAGGTACACATTCCTGTAGAATCCCCCTGTTTACAACAAAGCGGTATTTTCATAAATCTCCGCCCGGTACCGGAACGTCGACAGCGGCATACCGCACTCCTTCGCTGCCGCTGTTCCCGTGATCTCGCCATGTTTCCACCGCTGATAAGCATCATGGAACCCCTCCGGCAGCGGTTTCGGCGGTCTTCCGAACTTCACGCCCCTCGCTTTTGCCGCTGCGATGCCTTCCGCCTGTCTCTGACGGATGTTGGTACGCTCGTTTTCCGCGACAAAAGACAGCACCTGAAGAACGATGTCCGATAGGAATGTTCCCATCAAATCCTTTCCCCTCCGGGTGTCAAGCAGCGGCATATCCAACACCACAATGTCGATCCCCTTATCTTTTGTCAGCAGACGCCACTGCTGTAAAATTTCCTTATAATTTCTTCCGAGACGGTCAATGCTTTTGATGTAAAGCAGATCGTCTTTTTTCAGTTTCCGCAACAGCTTCTTGTACTGCGGTCGGTCAAAGTTCTTACCGGACTGCTTATCCAGAAAAATGTTTTTATTCTCCACGCCAACCTCCCGCAGTGCGATCAGTTGGCGATCTTCATTCTGTTCCCGGGTACTCACCCGCACATAGCCGTATATAGTCATTTTTGTCCTCCCCGTGGGTCTATTTCATCGGTAAATCATCCTTTCGGTGTCTTAAAGTATTATACATGATCCGTTCTCACGCTTCCTGTCCGCATCCCATTTATCTGACAGATAGGATTTGATTGGATTAGTAATTGATTATTTCTTACTTTATTACATTAGTATTTTATTGCGCCCGATTTTCCTCCGCAGGGGAATCCTGTGTTGATTTATCCAATGTTGGATTTTCCAACACAGGTGAATGGGCGGCGATGCCATGTTCTTTTGCATAATCGCTCGCCGCTTTCCGGCGTTCATCCGTGTACGGGGCGGTCAACCGGAAACTGAGCCGTCCTTTCTCGATTCGGAAGATCAGCTCTCCCATCTCATTGTCATCGATCAACTGACAGTGTTCCGGATACTGTACAGCATAAGCGGACAGCCGCTTTTTCAGATCGGTGTTGTAGGTCTGTACTTCGATCCATCTGTCCGATTCATTGAAATAGATGGCTGTGGTTTTGTCCTTCTTTGAAATACCTGTTTTCATAACCCCCCTGATTTTCTTGAAATTTTGTCAGCTCAAGAGCCGGAAAAAGAGGTGGGTTTTCCGATAGAAATCCCGCAGACGATGTTCGGTATGATTCCATCTGCGCTGTACAGAAAAATCTGACTTTTCCGGCTCCTGACTGTATTTTCACGCTTTCCTGTTTGTGCGGCTTTTCAGCCATGCAAGCAGGTCATTTTTCATTACCAGCTTTCGTCCGCCGATCCGCAGCGTGGGAAAGTCTTCGCTGTTCAGCAGATTGTACGCACCTGCTTTGGAAATCTGTAATGCTTCCGCAAGCTGTTTGGCATCCAGTACATCCGGCAGGTGTTCAAACGGTTCTTTGCTCATGTAGTTTCTCCTTTGCATAGAAAAAGCAGCCACGATGATGTGACTGCTGTTAGAATATTCGGTTTATCAATAATAAAACTGCTCTCCCCGCAGAAGTTTGACAAACTCATACATCTGCTCGCCTGTGACACTGTAATCAAACCGGAAACGGAATTCAATTTCCTTCTCATCGCAGTTCCAAAGTGCTGTACGAAACTCATCAATTGTTGATTCATAGGAATGCAGATTGGTATAATAATCGTCCGTCCCGTATGCTTCAAACGGATAATCCTTGAATTTCTCGAAGGAATATTGCATGGCATTTTTTCGTGCCAACTTGGTGTACACGATAATTTCATCGAAATCTACTTCAACGTCACAGTAACCCTTGACAGAAACAACGGACAGAGGAAAGTGACTCATATAGGTCTGTCCGTCTGCGTTTATCAGGTGTTTTCCATGATACCATCCGGATTCAATCTCAAATATCCGGTGAAATAAGCCGCTGGCAAGCTCCGTGCTTTTCAGATGAAGCTGGTAATAGGCTTTGTTCAACTCGAATTTATCCACTTCCATCTTTATTTAATCTCCTTCTCCTCAATATGTGCATCCAGAAAATTGTCATACTCCCCATCAACAAAATCTGCATACATTCCGGCGATCTTCTCAATATGCTTGCTGACCGCACTTGGAGTCCTGAATCCGACCGCTTCTGCAATATCTTTCAGCGGATATCCTTCCATACGCATCTGCAAAATTCGTTTGTCCTGCTCCGTCAGCCTGCTTTTGAACTGCTCGATCTGTATTGAAGAAAGCACGTTTTTCTCAAAGTCCGCTTCGGGATTCGGTATATCGTAAAGCGTATCTCCGTCAATGACCGCACCGCTTTCCGCGATTTCTTCCAGCGACAGATGCTTGTGATTCCTGTCATGGTTCCACGACCTGTCAAAGTCCCGCCGCTGACTGCTGCTTCCGCTGTAATCGGCGGCATCCCGTTTCATCCAGACTTCATCAATAAACGGCTGCCAGTTCTGTTCTTCAACGATCATATCCGTGATGTTGCCGACCAAGTTACCGAAATGTTTGTAATCCAGCCACGGTACTTCATCATCAATATCCATCATGAACAGACGCTGAAAACTCCAGTCCATCTCCGTCTCAAACTTTTTGCGGATGTAACGGAGAATTTCATACGACAGCCGCCACAGAGGAAAGTCGCCGGAGTAATTCTGCCAGTCTCCGGGAATATCGTGATAGGTTCCGTCCTTGTGCGGAATTTTGAAAAACTGCCACACCGACCATGCCCAGCAGTCCCACACCAGTTCAAGGAATGCATCGTCCTCGATCATGTTCAGATATTTTTCGTCGTCAAACAAACGATTGATATTCCGCGGCAGTTCCAGATATGCCGGACGCTTTTCTACCAATTCCTGCGGCAGAGCGTAGAACATCGTCAGCCATGAAATATAACTATCCTGCGGTATTTCGATGATCTCGCCATGCAAAACGACAATAAATCCTTGCGGTTGAGCCATACATACACCTCCAATTCGTAATGCTCTCTATAGACAAGGGCATAAGAAAGGGCGATTTTTTCCATCTTATCGAAAAAATTTTGAAATTTTCTGAAAAAGTGCGGAATTGAAGCGAAAAAGATGATTCTGACTTTATTATACACGAAATGTGTGAATAAGTCCATTGTTTTTCTTGCGGATAAAAAATACGGGGCACCTGAGCCTACGCCCAAGTACCCCGCGAAGATCAGTTTTCGTATGGTTTATATTCGGCGACATTTTTCAGATAGCGTTCGGGATCACCGTTCAGGATGAGTTCGGCGTATTCCAGCGGTGCGTTGTAGATCAGGTAGTCAAGCTCGGATTGCTGGTACATATTATCGGCGATTTCGTTCTCAACGGCGATAGTGTCGATGGCAATCATTGTTCCGTCGGCGTATTTCAGTTCAACACAGGCGGTGTCCATGTTGAACTCGCAGGAAAGCAGGTGTTTTTTCATGTTGTATAGCTCTTTTGGAGTATGAATTTTGATGATGGAGTTGTTACAGCATAAATTTTGTAAGCGTGTGGTTGTGGTATGATGTCCTTAACTATGTGACATACCCTGCTCCCATTTGGAGATCGTCTGACGGACGACATTCAATTTGCCCGCGAGTTCCTCCTGAGATAATCCTTTGGCTTTTCGGACTGCTTTGATATTTTCGTTTAACATTCAGGGCACTTCCTTTCTCTCGCCGGATGCCCTAATTATATAATAAAATTCCCGTTGCTGCAAGCAACGCATAGTAACATTTCACGTTTTTCGGTCAGGAAGTGCATATTTCAGCGAGTTTCGCCTTTGAAATGGGAACGTTCGGACACGATAGGGGCGGCGTATCCTCCGCCGGATTCCGAATCCGCTTGTGTATAGTCTCTTACCGGAACTTTCTCACCAGTTCGCTGACGAGAAGGAATTTCTCATATTCCACGCCGGGCGGACAACTGTCGCTGTTGGCGAGGACGTAGCGGCTTCCCTTCCGGTCGTTCAGCAGTTCCGTGACGCACTGTTCCAGTTCCTCCATTGTACAGTTCCGGAAGAACGTCGGTTCGATCCCGCCGATGATGGCGATGTGTTCCGGAAGTTTCCGTCCGCATTCCGCAATGCTTACGTTTCCGGTCGGCGGCGGCGAAACGGATTCCAGAATGTCGATTTCCGTTTCCGCAATCTTCGGAAGCAGGTCTTTCAGATGGCCGCACGCATGATGGAGCAGGAGCTTCCCTTCCGCGTGGATCATCCGTCCCCATTCGTTGATTTCCGGAGCTGTGTACTGCTCAAACATTGCCGGACTGATGTTGGTCGTGGAGCTGTCTTCAAAGAAGTTGAACACCTCCGCCGACGACTGAACCGAGATACGCACGGTTTCCCGGTCACGTTCCTGCATCACGGCAAGGCATTCCTCCACAACGTCCGGAAAATCACAGAGCGCATATACCAATGCTTCCGTTCCGCACCATTGTTCCACGAGCGACTGGAACGCGGTCTTGGAATGAAGTCCGATCGAAGGGACATACAGTCCGTCGTTCCCGAGATGTCTGAAAGCGTTCTCAAAATCCCGGAGATTTTCCTCGATCACGATGTTTTCCATGATGTATTGCAGGGTCTTGAAATCTTCTTCCGTCCGGACGGGATGCCCGGTCAGGAACCATGAATCGGCTTCGGGCGAATACGTCCGTACTTCCGTCAGCGAACCGACTTTGGTCACAAACGTGTTGGTGATCGTATTCCCGTCCCGTTTCGAGAGAACTTCGCAGTTCCGGCGTTCGCTGCGGTACAGCAGATGAAATCCCCGGAGCAGCGGATCGGCTCCCATCTTCTTCATGTATTCAATCTGTCCGCAGGCACGTTCTGCTTCCGGCAGGTGTTCCCAGTAATACGCCAGAAACGGCGACCACGGCACCCGATCCACCGGCTTCCCGGTCACTGCATTCAGAATCCGTTCTTTTGCTGTCATATCGGTTTCTCCTTCTTCCGATTTATACCCAACCTTGTCATCATTTTTATATGAAAAGGTTTTGGAAAGGGGTTCGGGGGAACCTTTTTCCTCAAAAAAGGTTCCCCCGAGAAAGCATATTTTATTTGTATTCCGGGAGCCAGCCCTTGTGAGCTTCGATGAGGTCGTCGCAGAGGGCAACGATGTCGTCGATGGAGAGTTCCGCGGAGGTGTGGGGTTCGAGCATGGCTGCCTGATAGATGTATTCCTTCTTCTTGGTGACAGCAGCTTCGATGGTGAGGAGCTGTGCGTTGATGTTGGTCATGTTCATCGCTGCGAGAGCGAGCGGAAGCGGCGGCTGCTGGGTCGGCTGTACGCCGTACTTGTTGACGAGGCAGGCTACTTCAACGCAGGCTTCTGCGGGAAGGTTCGGGATCAGACCGTTGTTGATGACGTTGCCGCCGATCTTGTACGGCTTGTCGGTGACCATTGCTTCCATGATGTAGGACGCGTATTCATGGGTACGGTTGTGGCTGACGTCACCCTTGAGGTACTTTTCCCGGTCGTTCTTCCAGCCGGCGATCTGGTTCACGCAGCGGCGCGGATATTCGTCGAGCGGAATGTTGTACTTCTGGATGAGTTCCGGATACTTGGACTTAATGAAGAAATTGTTGTATTCGGCGTTGTGTTCACTGGATTCGGTGCAGTAGTAACCGAAGCGGCGGATGTACTCGTAACGGGTGAGGTCACCGAAGGTGGAGTTGCCCTTCGCGAGTTCTTCTTCGAGCTTGGCAATCGCACGGCGGCGGATTTCGGGATAGAGGTCGTTGCCGTCCGCGTCTTCGATTTCAAGGAGCCAGCCCATGTGGTTGATACCGGCGATGCGTTCCTTGATCGGTTCCTTGTATTCGATGCCGAGGGTGTTCAGCAGACCGCGGGAGCAGACCTGCACGCTGTGGCAGAGACCGACGGTCTTGATGGGCGTGTAGCGCTGCATATAGCCTGCGAGCATTGCCATCGGGTTGGTGTAGTTGAGGAACCACGCGTTCGGGCAGACAGCGTCCATATCTTCCGCGAAGCCTTCGAGCACGGGAATGGTACGGAGCGCACGGAAGATACCGCCGATGCCGAGGGTATCCGCGATGGTCTGACGGAGGCCGTACTTCTTCGGGATTTCGAAGTCGGTCACGGTACACGGTTCGTAACCGCCGACCTGGATCGCGTCAACGACGAAGTTTGCGCCGCGGAGAGCTTCCTTACGGTTCGGGATACCGAGGTGCTTGGTGATCTTCGCTCTGCCTTCGTTGATGTTCTTGTTGAGAGCGTCGATCATGATGTAGGATTCTTCCAGACGTTCCGCGTCGATGTCATACAGCGACAGTTCGAAATCGCGGAGCGCGGGAGTGAGCATGCAGTCGCCCAGCACGTTCTTGGCGAACACGGTGCTGCCTGCGCCCATAAAGGTAATCTTTCCCATAATGTTTTCCTTTTCTATAAATTATTCCGTTAATCGGTATTATGATATTACCATATTTATAGTTCTCTTGTCAAGAGGGAAGGCAACCGCTGCGCGGTTGAAAGGAAGAAAAACGCCCATCGGGTGTTTTTCAAATTTTATCGCCTACGCGGCGGGCGCACAAGTGGAGGTCACTATGTGACCTCCGCCGGTCGTGGCCCTCTTGTGAATCACCCCGACCAGAGGAAGTTTCCTCTGGACACCTCGCAAGGTACAGTGCATCAAATCCAGAAAACTGTCCGATAGTTCATAGATATAGTAATCGAAAATCGCACATTTTTTATCGGGCTAACCGCGGGCGAAAAGGTAGCGGTATCCGCTTTGGGTAAAGATACCCTCTCTTCCGAACGATCTGCTGGAGTTACGGAGTAACTCCGTGAAAACCGCTGTCTGTCTGAGGCCTCGAGGCCGAGTCCCACGAACGCAGGAGAATCCAAGGGGGTTCCCCCTTGGCGCGGGTGATTCATAAGAGGTCCCGCGCGAGGACCTCTTATGCGCCGCCACGCGCAGTGGCATTAATTGAAAAAAGCACCGTTCCGGTGCTTTTTTCTACCTTATAAGTAAACTTAGTCTAAGTTTGCCCCCATCAGTTGCCGCTCATGATGTTGTTTACAAAGGATTCGTAAACTCTGTCGAGCATCTTGTCTGCACCCTTTTCGATCTTCTTGTAGTTGGAAGCGAAGTCGGTGAGCTTGGAGCCGAGAGGAGTGAGGAACGCCGTGCCGAGCATGTAGCCGCCGAGCGTGCCGTTGTACGCTACTGCGAACGGAGAGGTGATGGTGTCGTGGATGAGGTCAATCATCTTCGCGTCGTCCTGACCGTCAACGTACTTGACCTTGAGGGCGTTTTCGTACCACTGCGGGATAACCTGCTTGTTGGTTTCGCGTGCGAATACTTCGAGACAGGTGTGAACGAATTCTTCACTGTCGGTCGGGAGAGTGGAAAGGATCGCGCCTGCTTCGGTAGTGTCGTGGAGGGAGGTTACATAGTTTGCCTGTGCTTCGTCGAGCTTCGGATACGGGATGATACCAACGCCGAATTCGATGTCACGGAGGTTTTCAAGGTCGCCGATACGGTTGTAACCCATGATTACGGTCTGACCGTTCGCAAATACCTGACGGAGACCCGCTGCGGAGTAGTCCGCAATGTTCGTCAGCGTGCCGTTGTTCCAGTACATCTTGTTCAGCTGTTCCAGAATCTTTACGGAGCGTTCCGTGTTGTAGCAGTAGGAAATGCCGTCTTCGGAGCGTTCAACGTACTGTACGCCGGTACCGATGAGCGCCGGAATTGCAGAGCCCCATGTACCGATACAGGTGTAGCCGAACAGGTCGCCTTCGGTCATCTGACCGTCACCGTTCGTGTCGCGCGCGACCGCTTCGCAGATCGTCGCCATGTTGTCGATCGTCCACTTGCCGTCGAATACCATTTCATTGATGTATTCCGTCGTACCAAAGTTGTCGTTCAGGATTGATTCGTTCGCAAACAGCGCGTGTGCGGATGCCAGACAGTCGGTGAAGTAGTCGCCGAGCAGCATGTACATGCCGCCTTCTACGAACTGCAGGTCACGCATCGCTTCGCCGTACCAGTATACCTGGTCATAGTCCATCACGTTCGTGTTGTATACGTTGCGCAGGAAGTTGCCCGATGCCAGACCGGACAGTGCCATAAGGTCCTGCGTGATAACGTCATATTCGTCCGCGCCCGCCATAACGAGGTTCTTGATGGATGCTTCCGCGTTGCTGTAGGAATAGCTTGCTTCCGTGAACTTCAGCGTGATGCCGAGAAGTTCGGATACAAACAGGTTGCGCGCATATACCGCGTCGTTTACGATTTCACCGTTGGTTTCGCCCAAACCGCGGATGAACTTGTCGGCGTTGGTCGCGTCGGTTTCGTCAACGGAGGTGTAGAAACGGAATTCGCGTCCGTCAAAATCCACGTCCGCAAACGGGTCGGGAGCTTCGGTTTCTTCCGGAACGGTTTCTTCCGCACCTGCAGTCGGGGTGGAGGAGGTACCGGCTTCTTCACCGGAGGTCTGCTCGGAACAGGATGCAAGGGTCGGAACCAGCATCAGTGCAGCGAGAAGAAAGGCAAGATTTTTCTTCATGATAAAATTCTCCTTCTGAATTTTTTTATCGGGATCACATCCCCTTCGTTACGCACGGTTTTCTGCCAAAAAAAGGTCTGCTATCCGTTCCAGACCTTTTTTGTTTCACCGTTTTTCATACCGGCATGCTTTTTCCGTGCGGATACCAACGTTTGGTTTTCTTGCCGCGCCGCTTGGTTGGGGTAAAGGGAGTATATCGCCGCTTGGTTGGGATAAGGGGAGTATATCACATTTTATGCCGTCCGTCAAGAGTTTTTCAGTTGATTTGTTAATTGTATTAAATAATTACAAATTTAATTTGTGTATTATATACAATGATAAGTTGCACAACGACAAGTTGCGAAAAACTCTATTGTCCTTTTTGTCCGAACGTTTTTGAAAAAGGGGTGTGGGGAAAAAACTTTTTCCAAAAAGTTTTTTCCCCACAAACTCACTCATAATATTTCGGATCCAGCGGCTCTTCGTCCGCCATCAGTTCGATGCCGCCGGAGCGCTTCCGGACAAGTTCCATGACTTCCGCCATCTTCCGTGCGTCGCAGAGCTGCACCGCCGCGTTCCCGATCACGCCGTCTTCGATCGCGCCGTGGAGACGGAACGCGGGTTCGTACTTCGGATAGCGTGCGGAAACGTCCTTGATGCCTTCCGCGTGGTGGTGGCGGATCGGACGTTCGATCACATCGCCGGACAGCAGACGGATTTTGATGTTCACCGGATTCACGGACAGACGGTTCGGAACGTCCAGACGTTCCTCCACGGAATGCAGGTACGTGTCACGGTTGTGACCGACGCCGATGAGCAGAATCCTGCCGCCCATGTCGTACACGCGTCCGTAGCATCCCTTCGGGGACGTGGACGTGTCCACCATCACTTCGCCCGCGATGTAGTCTTCCGCCGGGCCGGGTTCGCCCGTCTTCGTCTTTCCGTCGAATACGGACATGGAGTGCGTCGGGTGCAGAGAACGGTGCGCCATCGGATGAACGGCGGCAATGTTCGGCAGCGTGCCGATGCAGGTTTTTTCGGACGACATATCGAGCGTGATGTCAGATTCTCCGCCGAGGCTTGCCCACGTGTGCGTCGGGATCAGCAGAAGTCCGCCGTCCGCGGTGAAGTATTCGATGAGCGCTTCGAGGAACGCTTCGCCGCGTCCTTCGACTTCGCCGACAGCGCGCAGGGACGTGTGAACAAGCACCACCTTGTCACGCGGTGCGTTCATACGGGTAAGATCGTTGATAATAGAGGCTTTGGTGTGCATGATGTGCTTCCTTTGTATGTGAAATTGTATTTTTTGTTCCTTATTCCAGATAAAATGTCCCGTCGTACACCGTGACCGCGCCGCCTTCCATCGTCACGCGCAGGTTTTCGCCCACGGTGATCGTCAGGTCGCCGCCGCGCAGATGGACGAGAACCGGCTCGCCCGGCTTACAGTATCCGCAGAGTACCGCCGCGGCAGCGGACGCACAGGTACCCGTCCCGCAGGCATACGTTTCGCCGGAACCGCGTTCCCATACGCGCATTTCCAGCTCATTTTTCCCGATCACACGGACAAATTCCGCGTTCACCCGTCCGGGAAACTGCGGATCGTTCTCGATGCGCGGACCGATCGTTTCAAGATCTATCTCTGCCGGATCGTCCGGCAGAAAACCGTTGTCATTCGTGAACAGGACACAGTGCGGATTTCCCATCGAGACCGCCGTCGCCCTGCATAAATATCCGCCGATCCTGCATATCCGCCCGACCACGGGAGCATCGAACCCCAGCACGGGAACCCTCTCCGGTTCCGTCGCGGCGTACCCCATGTCCACGGCGACACGGGTGCAGATCCCGTTTTCCACGGTCAGCGTGAGCGTTTTCAGGCCGGACAGCGTCTCGATGACCATGTGTTCCTTTTTCACGATCCCGCGGTCGTACAGAAATTTCCCGACGCAGCGGATGGCATTGCCGCACATCGCCGATTCGCTTCCGTCCGTGTTGAACATCCGCATCAGGGCGTCGGCACGCGGATCGTCCGAAGGGCAGATGCCGACTATGCCGTCCGAACCGACGGAGGTATGACGCGGAGACAGAACGGGGCAGAGCGCGGGAATGTCGTCGGGCGTCAGCCCGGGTGCGGGAGAATCGGTCAGGAAATCGAGGTAGATGTAGTCGTTTCCGGTACCGTGCATTTTGGTGAAGGAGAGAGGTCTCATGGGATCCCCCGAAAAACGTGATTTTCTGTCTCTAATTATGCAATATTCCGGCGGGATTGTCAAGGGAAATCGTCAGAAAAACAGGGATCGTCCGACTGCTTCCTCCAATTCTTAGCACTTCTTATTATAATATGAGGGCAATCGTCGACACGAGTTTACATTTTACGATAATTGTTCAAAAAATATCTTTGACTTTCTCCGTGTTTTGCGGTATCATATAAGCTGATGTGGAATGCTCTCCGGCATTTTCCGCGTTACTCTGTATCATAAAGGATGGTGCGCATTTTGGCAAACAACGCACTTGATAATCATATTTCAAAATCTCCCTCCGGCATCACGGTGGGCCTTGACGTCGGCTCCACGACCGCGAAGATCGCCGTCGTCCGGCAGGGCAGGATCCTGTTCGAACGCTACGTCCGCCACTTCGCAAAGATCCGCGAGACCCTCACCGGTCTCGTCCGGGAAGCCGGAAAAATCATCGGCGGGGAATCTTTCACCGCCGCTCTCTCCGGTTCCGCGGGTCTCGGACTTGCGAACGCGGCAGGCATCCCCTTCGTGCAGGAAGTCTGGGCGACCGGCGAGGTCATCCGTCAGATCGAACCCGACACCTCCGCCGTCATCGAACTCGGCGGCGAGGACGCGAAGATCATCTTCTTCGACGGCGGCTGCGACGAACGTATGAACGGTACCTGTGCCGGCGGTACGGGCGCGTTCATCGACCAGATGGCGTCCCTTCTCGACGTCACCCCCGACGAACTGGACGAACTCTCCCTCCGGCACAAGAAGCTCTATCCCATCGCCTCCCGCTGCGGCGTGTTCGCGAAGACCGACGTACAGCCCCTGCTCAATCAGGGAGCATCCAAAGCCGACGTGGCTGCGAGCATCTATCAGGCGGTCGTCAACCAGACCATCGCGGGACTTGCGCAGGGACGTAAAATCGAGGGACGCGTCATGTTCCTCGGCGGCCCGCTCTACTTCTGCAAGGGTCTGCGCGAACGCTTCGTCGAAACCCTGAAGCTCTCTCCGGAAAACGCCGTATTCCCCGAATATGCCCGCATCGCCGTGGCACTCGGCGCGGCACTCTACTCCGAATCCGCCTCCGACCGTACATGGACGGTCGACTCGCTGCTGACCGCCATCGAAAACGCGAAAATCGCCTCCACCTCCGCACGCACGGAACCGCTGTTCCGGAATGAAGCGGAATACCGGGAATTCGCCGACCGGCACGCGAAGGCATCCGTTGATCTCTTCCCGATCCAGGATTACAGCGGAAACGCCTACCTCGGCATCGACTGCGGCAGCACCACCACCAAGCTCACCCTCATCGGCGAGGACTGCCGGATTCTCTACCAGTATTACAGCAGCAACCGCGGCAATCCCGTCGAGATCGTCCGCGCACAGCTCACCGAAATCTACAACCTCTGCGGCGACCGCGTGAAGATTCTGTCCTCCGCCGTCACCGGCTACGGGGAAGAACTCATCCGTCATGCCCTCGGCGTCGATCACGGCATCGTCGAAACCGTCGCGCACTACACCGCCGCCAAGTATTTCAAGCCCGACGTGGACTTCATCCTCGACATCGGCGGACAGGACATCAAATGCTTCCGCATCCGGAACGGCGCGGTCGACAGCATCATGCTCAACGAAGCCTGCTCGTCCGGCTGCGGCTCGTTCATTGAAACCTTCGCACGCAGCATGCACCACACCGCGGAGGAATTCGCGAAGAAGGGGCTGTTTGCGGAAGCACCGGTCAACCTCGGCAGCCGCTGCACGGTCTTCATGAACTCACAGGTCAAGCAGTCCCAGAAGGACGGCGCGACCGTGGAGGACATTTCCGCCGGACTTTCCCAGAGCGTCGTCAAGAACGCGATCTACAAGGTTATCCGCGCACATTCTCCCGACGAACTCGGGCAGAACATCGTCGTACAGGGCGGCACGTTCCTCAACGACGCGGTACTTCGCGCGTTTGAACGCGAAATCGGCCGTAACGTCATCCGTCCCGCGATTGCGGGTCTGATGGGCGCGTACGGCGCGGCGCTCTACGCGAAAGCGCACGTCCCGGCAGAGACAAACCTCATTTCCCACGAAAACCTCATCAACTTCACCCATACATCCAAGACCACCACCTGCCGCGGATGCACGAACAACTGCCTGCTGACCGTCAACACATTCTCGGGCGGCGCGCGGTTCATCTCCGGCAACAAGTGCGAAAAGGGTCTCGGCATCGCGAACGTCAATGCGGATGTGCCGAACCTGCACGAATACAAGCGGAACCGTCTGCTGTCGATGTGTCCGGACACGGTTCCCGAAAAAGTCGGCAGACGCGGCGTGATCGGCTTCCCGATGGCGCTCGGTATGTTCGAGCTGCTCCCGCTGTGGCACGGCATTTTCGAAAATCTCGGCTTCACGACGGTCATTTCCGGAAATTCCACCCGCCGCACGTACGAACTCGGGCAGTTCTCGATCCCGTCCGATACGGCGTGCTATCCGGCAAAAATCATGCACGGTCACATCGAACAGCTCGTCGCGATGGGCGTGGACACCATTTTCTATCCCCGCCTGACGTGGAACATCGACGAACACGCCTCCGACAACCACTACAACTGCCCCGTCGTCGCGTACTACAGCGAACTCCTGCGCGGCAACATGGATATTCTCCGTGACAAACGGTTCCTGTATCCCTACCTCAGCGTCAACAGCAAAAAGGAACTCGCTCGCGGACTGTTCAAGGAACTGAAGCCGCAGTTTGCCGACCTCACGAAAGCCGAAGTGAAGAAAGCGGTCGACGCGGGCTTCGCGGAATACGAAGCGTACATGAACGACATCGCGGCGGAAGGCGAACGCGCGGTCAAGTGGGCACGTGAACAGGGCAAGCCCATCATGATTCTCGCGGGACGTCCGTATCACGTGGACAGCGAAATCGGTCACGGCATCGACAAGCTGGCGGTGTCGCTCGGCTTTGCGGTCGTTTCGGAAGACGCGGTCTACCGTCTCGCCGACACGCCGGATGTACACGTCCTGAACCAGTGGACATACCACTCCCGTCTGTACCGCAGTGCGGTCTACGCGGCGCAGAACAGGGACGTACAGCTCGTGCAGCTCGTCTCGTTCGGCTGCGGCGTGGACGCGATCACCACGGACGAAGTGAAGCGGATCCTCGAAAACGAGGGAAAATACTACACCCAGATCAAGATCGACGAAATCACAAACCTCGGCGCGGTGAAGATAAGACTCCGCAGTCTGGCTGCGGTAATCTGAGAAACAGGACAAATTCAACAAATAATTTGCAGATACTTTGTTATTTTCCCCAGTATAAAGTTTTTTGAAAGGGGTTCGGGGAAAACTTTTTTTCAAAAAAGTTTTCCCCGAAAATTCCACCGAAACCTAACAACACAAATTACGTAAAATTCACGGAAGAGATGAAATCAACGCACACGCTGCTGATTCCGAATATGCTTCCGATTCATTTCCGGCTGGTGCAGAAGGTTCTCGAAAACTACGGCTACAAAACCGAGCTTCTCGACACCCGCGGACCGCACATCGCCGAAACCGGACTGAAATACGTCCACAACGACACCTGCTACCCCGCCATCCTCGTCATCGGACAGCTCATCGACGCGCTCCAGTCGGGCAAATACGA
>JBGVOJ010000690.1:0-2642 GCA_045126415.1 Eubacteriales bacterium
CGTTGGCGTCGGCGCGTATGACAATGCGACCGGTGTGGCGGCGCTGCTTGATCTATACAGATACTTCATGGAAAACAAGCCGAAGCGGACGCTGGTCTTCCTGTGGTGCGGCGCGGAGGAACGTGGTCTGCTCGGCAGCAAGGAATACGTGAAGAAGCATCCGAAAATTATGGAACACGCGAAAATGGAAATCAACTTTGACCTGATCGGCTGTGCTATCGGTTATGACGGCGTTTCCATCGCGGCAGCGGAATCGGTCTGTGAATTCATGCGGAATTTTGCGGCAGAACGAAGACATTCGTTTGTCGTCAGCCGTCATGCGGCGTCAAGCGATTCGACGTCGTTTGCCGGTGCGGGAATTCCGGCGTTCAACTTCTACCGCTACGGCGAAGCGGACATTCACAATCCGCACGATATTCTCTTCCCGCTGTTCGAGAAGACGCTCGGTCCGACCGTGGAATTCGTGCGTGACTTTGTCGTCGCGTGCGATCAGACAGAAGTTCCGTTTGATACCGTGATGCCGGAAGACATGGCGGAAGAAGTCCGCAAGTATCTGGGGTAAACGATATGTTTGACGAAAAAATCATCTGTCCTCCCGTGCCGGAGGGGACACCGCTTTATAAGACCATGTTCCGCGTGACGGCGAGCGGACTTGACGTCGGGATGTACTCCGACAAAACCTACTGGGGCGGCTGCGTGAACTTCGGCTACTTCGATCTGGCGGACGGTCAGGCGGCGGAAATTATTATAAAGCCGGAGTTTTCCTTCACGTCTGTGAAGGTTTTGCCGGTAATGCTCGGGATCATACCGCAGGTGACGAACGGAGTCATCAAATTCACCGTTTCGAAAACGCCGATGCAGATCACGCTGATTTTCGATGACAACTATGTTTCCGGAAATGTTCTGCATCTGTTTGCCAATCCGATGACCCTGTATTCCCCGTCGGAGGTCGAAGACGTCCTGTACTTCCCTGCCGGATTCCACGACGTGAGAGGGACGACCGGTGCGCTTGACGTTCCGTCGGATACCATTGTTTATCTGGAACCGGGGGCGGTCGTGTACGGCGGAATCCGTGCGGCTGGGGAACACATCCGGATTTTCGGAAGCGGTGTCATCCTTGTGGACGGCGGCTGTTCGAAAATCGCGCTTGATGCGGTGCAGTGCCATGATCTTGATATAGAAGGCGTGATTGTGCATACCCATGCGAAAAACGGATGGAACGTACATCTGTATCTGTGCGACACGGTGGGTATATATAATTTGAAGGTAATCTCCACTACATATGCCTGCACGGACGGTCTGGATATTTCGAACGGACGCGGCATGATTGTGAAGAATTCCTTCATCCGTTCCTGCGACGACAGCATTTCCATCAAGGCGTTCGACCGTTCGCTGGCATGCGAGGACATTCATTTTCAGCACATGATCCTATGGAACGACTGCAACAGTTCGATGGTTGTCGGAGAAGAAAGCAAAGCGTCGTATTACCACTATATCACCTTCCGCGACATCGACGTTCTGTTCTCTTACGACGATCCGCAGTATCACGAACAGCTCGCGGAACGCTCGGTCATGAGCATCGTTCTGCTCGACGGTGTGGAGTGTACGGGCATTATCTGGAATAACATCCGCATCAACAAGTGCGAGCGGCTTGCCTGCTTCGTATTCCGCGACAATTTCTGGTTCGGTACGGTGAAAGGGGATCAGTCCGTTCCTGGTAAGATTGACGGCGTACAGCTGCACGACATCCGTGTGTTCTGCGACAGCGGCAGCCGGATTGCGAATCAGATCCTCATCGAAGGCTTTGATGAGAAGAAAATCGTGGACAACGTAGACCTGCGGCTCGTGCAGATCATGGGCGTGGAGATTGACGAAAATTATCCCCGGATCGTGAAGAATGATTACGTCGGTACGGTGTCTGTTTCAAAAACGGTATGATCTCCAAGAATTTTTAAAAAATTTTTATTATCTTTTCGATAATACATATTGATATTTGCGGAAATTTGCGCTATAATATACGAAGATATGACTTGCTGTGCTATTTTGTACAGTGGGGTTGTATTTTCACGTTACAACAATATTTTATGGAGGATATATTCAACATGGCAAGAAAAAAGCTTTCCATGGATGGTAACACTGCCGCGGCGCACGCCTCTTATGCGTTCACCGAAGTAGCTGGTATCTATCCGATCACTCCTTCTTCTGTTATGGCTGACGTTACGGACACCTGGTCCGCAACCGGTCTGAAGAACATCATGGGTGATACTGTTAAGGTTATTGAAATGCAGTCCGAAGCAGGTGCAGCAGGTACCGTTCACGGTTCTCTCGCTGCAGGTGCTCTCACGACTACCTACACTGCATCTCAGGGTCTTCTCCTGATGATCCCGAACATGTACAAGATCGCCGGCGAACTTCTTCCCTGCGTTATTCATGTTTCCGCTCGCTGCGTAGCATCTCATCCTCTTAACATCTTCGGTGACCATTCCGACGTTTACGCGTGCCGTCAGACCGGTTTCGCTATGATGGCTGAATCCAACCCGCAGGAAGTTATGGACCTGTCCCCGGTGGCACATCTGGCTGCTATCAAGGGCCGCGTTCCGTTCATCAACTTCTTCGACGGCTTCCGCACCTCCCATGAGATC
>JBGVOJ010000691.1:0-2948 GCA_045126415.1 Eubacteriales bacterium
TTGACGTGCATCGATTCCCTTGCCACACCTTCGAACGTCATGCCGACTTTCTCCATGACACGGCGGCTGCGGTCGTTGCCGATCATATACCGCGCTTCAATCCGGTTGAGACGGAGATTGACAAAACCGAACCGGATCACGGAGAAAACCGCTTCGGGCGCGATGCCGTATCCCCAGTAATTCGGATTGAGGACATACCCCACCTCGGCGGAATTGGCTTCGTAATTGAATCTTGTGAACCCGCAGGTGCCGATCATCTTGTCGTTTTCACGGACAGTCACCGCCCAGTCGTGAAAATCGCCGGCACGGTAGCGGGACTGGATGTAGGACAGATAGCGATAGGTATAGTATTCGCTTTCGTGCGGATCCCACAGGAGGTATTCCGTCACGTCGCGGCGGCTGGCATATTCGTACATATCGTGGCTGTCGCGCTTCTGCATTTTCCGCAACACCAGACGGCGCGTTTCCAGCACCGGCGGTTCGCGGAAGATCCGTGTGATGTCGTCGTGTGTCATTGCTGATGTTTCCTGTCCCTTCCAATCGTTTCTATCATTATAAGTCATAGGCGCTGTTTTTTCAAGAACTCTGCGGGATATTCTTCAATTTTTATTTAATTTACATTTCTTGTATTGTATTCTTACGCAGGCTGTGATAAACTGCTTAGGAATCTCAAAACATTTCCCCGCATAGGATAGGACATCCATTTTCCTGTCATACAGCGGAGGAAATCATGAACGATACCAAAAGCTATATTTTTGAAATGCGCGACACCATGGCGGGCAGACTGGCGGGACGTTTTCTGTTTTTTCTGCTTCTGTTCGTCCTTTCCTGCGGAATCGCGTTTGCCGTCACATCACAGACCTCATACGGCGGGTATTTTCTCGCCATCCGGCCGGTGGATACCGGGCACGGTCGTTTTTTCGGAACGGTTCTTTCCGTCCTCCGCTGTGCCCTTCCGTCTGCAGTTTCCCTGCTTGTGATCTGCGCCGCCGCCCATACAGTCTTTTCGCAGGCGGTATCCGCTGCAGTCCTTCTGTGGCGCGGACTCTGTCTCGGCTGTGCAGGCGGTCTCATGACGTGCGGCGCGGTCGCAAGCATCGGCCCGTACTGGACACTCGCGCTGACCCTGTACTTTGCAGCGTCGGTGCTGATCGTTCTGCTGGCGGCAGCTTCGCATATCTATTCGCTCGTTCTCTGCCGTACCCATGCCGACCGCATGTTCCGGATACGGCGTGAAATTGCCGCAGAATATCTGCGCCTGTTCCTGATCCTTTCGGGCGGCGTATTCGTACTGGGAGGCGCGGCGGTGCTTCTGATATAGCTTCTTCAAACAGGAAATACAAAAGTAAGGTGAATCAAATGCCCAACGATAACAACCGGAACAATCAGCCCAGTCATCCGACCAATTACGGACGGAACAACTGGAGCAGTCAGAAAGAAAATGAAAATCTTTCCCTGGACGAAATCGAAGCCCGTGAACAGGCAGAAATCAAGCGTGCAAAACGGGAAGAACGAAAAAAGTTCAACGTCTTCAACAGCGCCTATGCGGACGGTAAAGGCGTTGACAAGGAGGAAATCGCGATCTCGGAAAATCCGACACTTCCCAATTTCTTCAAATTCGTCGGACGGAAGCTCAATCAGATTCTCTCCGCGAACATCCTGCTCGTTTTCGGGAATTTTCCGATCTTCTTCTTCCTTCTCGCGATGAGCGGATACTTCTCCCTGCACACCACCACGCCGTACTACCTCGTTTATGCTCCTCTGCGCGGCGCGATGCTGTTCGACAAGTCTCCCGCGACGGCTGCTCTCTGGACGATTTTCGAACGTCAGATGGAAGTCCCCGTTCTGACGACCACGGACTACGTCCTGTTTGCTCTCTCCGCGCTGGTGATCTTCACCTTCGGTCCGGTCAATGTCGGTGTGACCTACATCATCCGCAACCTGTTCCGCGGCAAGCCGGTATTCATTATGCAGGATTTCTTTGATTCCATCAAGCGCAATCTCCGTCAGGCTCTCATTTACGGTATCCTTGATATCGGAATCATCTGCCTCCTCGTGTTCGATATCGTCTTCTTCAACCTCAACTACGGCATGAATTTTGTTCTGGATACCATGCTGTTCATGATCTGGTGTCTGGCACTGCTGTACTTCTTCATGCGTCCGTACATCTATCTGATGATCGTCACCTTCGACCTCTCCCTGTTCAAGATGTTCAAGAACGCGATCCGCTTCACGGTTCTCGGCGTCAAGCGGAATTTCATGTTCCTGCTCGGCACCATCGCCCTGCTCCTGCTGGAATACGTTCTGATGTTTGCGTATTTCCCGCTGGCCGTGATTATGCCGTTCGTAATTCTTCCTTCCCTGATCGTTACGATGGGCATCTATGCCGCATATCCGAAGATCCAGCAGTATATGATCGACCCCTATTACGAAGAAATTGCGGAAACCGAAGAAGAGTGATCCGCACATCCATAAAAAACTGCCGCTCCCCGTGGAAACGGCAGTTTTTTTATCGCAGATTCAGCAGTTCCGATACCGTGACAAACCGGTATCCCTCATCAAGCAGCGCGGGAATGATCATGCGCAGAGCCTCCGGTGTCGGGGAATCGCCGGAAATGTAGTCGTGAAACAGGATGATATCTCCGCCTTTGACGTTTTCCAGCACATTCTGCGCGATCTGTTCGCTCGGCGTGTGCGCCCAGTCGAGGGTATCTACCGACCAGCAGATCACCGTATAATCCAGCTCCGATGCCGCCTTGCACAGATCATGGCCGAACGCACCTTCCGGAGGACGGAGAAGACGCGTCCGGTATTCGACCGATTCGTACACCAGATTTTCCGCCAGTTCGATTTCCTGACAGACCTCCCGGTACGGCAGCTTCCGAAGATTCAGATGCGAATACGTGTGATTCCCGATCTCATGTCCAGCTTCATATTCCATATGGAAT
>JBGVOJ010000692.1:0-12141 GCA_045126415.1 Eubacteriales bacterium
TTTTGTACACTGTCGCTGCTCCATCGGAGAGTCGAACTCCGGACACCTTGATTAAAAGTCAAGTGCTCTACCTACTGAGCTAATGGGGCATCAATTCCCGACAGCTTCTATATTATATCACAGACATGGATGTTTGTCAATACTTTTTGCTATTTTTTATTTCTTTTTTTATATTATTTCTCATGACAAAAAACACTTGTAACGTAAGCAGAAAAGTTGTATAATGACAACACTATTACTTGTACATTTGTGAGGAGAACAAATATACTTTTGAAAAACAAAAAATGCCGTATTTGGACTTTCTTTTTTACACTATTAATTCTGTTTATATTTTTACGTATAGCATTATATGATGGACTTGTAGTGCGAAAATATACAATGTATACTCCACTTGTTTCCGATTCACATACCTTTATTCTGATTACAGATCTTCATTCTACTTTTTATGGTGATGACCAGATAAAATTGCTGGAGACTATAGAAAAGTGTTCAGGGGAGGCTGTTTTTCTGGTTGGAGATATTGCAGATGATAAACGCGAATTTGAGGGAACGTCCGTATTGCTGGAATCACTTGGCAGACGTTATCCGTGTTACTATGTTACGGGAAATCATGAACGCTGGGTGGAGTATACTGATGATATTAAGAATCTGTTCCGTTCGTATGAAGTGAATGTGTTGGATGATACTTCAGGCCCAGTAGTTCTTGGGAGAGGAGAAATATGTTTGTTTGGAATGGATGATCCGTTGTTTTATACAGATACCGAGACATATCTTGCACGGCTTTCGGAAATGGAGGTATCAGATAAAACATTTGATCTTTTGTTGGCACATCGTCCGGAATTTTATGAGGATTATCTTGCGGTCGGGATGGATCTCACCTTGTGCGGTCATGCTCATGGTGGTCAGATACGGATTCCTTTGCTCCTGAACGGACTATATGCGCCGAATCAGGGATATTTTCCGAAATATGCCGGGGGATTGTATGAAGCTGCGAACCATCGTGTCATGGTTGTCAGCCGTGGTTTGATGAAAGACGATCTTCCGCGGATTTTTAATCCACCGGAGATTTGCGTCATACGGATTCTGCCGGAACCATGAAAAAATCTGATATTTGTAAAAACATCAGATTTTTTCATGAGTATTTACAGAAGTCCGGCTGCATTGTCTGCAAAACGTGAAATGATTTTTGAAAAAAATAATAACTCATCTTCCGTGAAGCCTTCGGTCAGTTTTTTTGTGAATTCATGCTGGCGGACATGTATTTCAGAAAGTACATGATCCGCAGTATCGGTAATGATAAGTTTCATACAGCGCCGGTCAAATTTATCTTTTTCGCGGATGAGAAATCCCCGTTCAAGCAGATTTTCAACGGCTTTTGATACATGACTTTTGGCAATCATACGGTATTCCACAATATCATGAGCTGTATTTTTCTCCGGATTATTGGATAGAAAAGCAAGCACATCAATTTCGGCACGTGTCATCCGGAACTGTTCCATGATATCATCCCATAAGATATCATATGCTTTTTTTACAACAAACGAATTATGCAGGATCCCTTTCTCAGAGTACATATTTCCTCCCGTTCCAGTCATCCTTTTTTATGCGGGCAACGGATGATGCGTTCCGCGTCAAGCTTCAGCGGCGAGAAGCAGAAACAGCAACCTGTACAGCCGGAAGTCTTTCCTGCTGTAAGATCTGAAAGAATATTCGGATTTTGCAGCAGTGGGCGAGACATAGAGACAGCACATGCTCCTGCATCGAATAAGGAATCGATCGAAGAAAGAGTGCGGATTCCGCCGACAGCAATCAGGGGAATTGCCGTTTCATTATGCAGACGGGTGAGGTTATCGATGAAATAAGGTTTTTCCGGTATACCGCGTCTTGCGGAATCCCATCCGGAAATTTCAACGGCATCCATACCCAGACGGTCACAAAGATTCAGAACAGTGACAATATCTTTGTGGTATTCTTCGGTATTTTCACGGTCATCTCCATTGATTTTCAGAAAGACCGGAAGTTTATCGCCGCAGACACTCTTGATTTCTTCAAAGATTTCCCGGATGATACGGAACCGATTTTCTGCGGATCCTCCGTAACGGTCATTCCGGTGGTTATATTCGGGATAGAAAAACTGGGAGAGCAGATACATGTGTGCGCCGTGAAGCATGACACCGGAGAAACCTGCCTGTACTGCCCGTCTCGCAGCCGCGCCGAAGGATTTGACAACTCCGTTGATTTCCTCTTCGGTCATATTATCAGGAGTATAGACGCGCAGTCCATTGTTATTCCCTTCAGCTTTCATACCGCCATGTCCGAGCTGGAGAATAACCGGAGTACCGTTTCCGGAAGCGGCAGAAGCAATTTTTTGTGCATCTTCCAGATATTCATCCGACCAGAGTGCATTCTGATAGCGATTGCTTCTTCCCTCTGGAGCAACACAGGTATGTGCGGTGATAATCATTCCGAGGGATATACCGGAAAGCTCATGATATATTTCGAATTCAAAAGGATGGACATGACCGTCCGGATATGAACAGAATAATTCTGTTGCAGAGCGTACCGCACGTCCCGGGAGAGTGATATTTCGCAGAGACAAAGGGGAAAATAGTTTGTGTGCCATAATTTACCTCCTATTCAGAATCTGTAGTTAATCGAGGATGTTTCCACGGAGTATCTATCAAGAACAGCATTATTGGTCTCAACAGAAGGCAGAAGAGAATTCAGATATTCTGCAAAGAGAGCTTCAGCAACAACAGTGTCGTAGTCTGTGAAGAAATCGGCATTGGTATCATTATCCCAAGGAGCATCGTCAAGAGCAAGTCTCTGAATATAATGTGTGCCTACATCAGATTGGATTTTGACGTATTCGCCTTCTTCCAATTCGAACGCAGATGTTACTACTTCAGATACGAAATCTGTACTGCGGGTCAGATAGTATCCGTTCGAGTAGTATTTATCTTCTGAGAAAGCGTCGTACACTGCTTTAAAATCATCTCCGTCAGCGAGAGATTCGTCAATTGCGGCAATCAGCGCATTTTTTGCTTCCAGCTCTTCCCCTTCCATTGCCTTGGTCTGTTTCAGACCATCAGAAGTATAAAGGGCATATCCGTCCGCGTCGGTTGCATATACATATTTGTTATTGACGTAAATATGACGGACACGTACATAGTTTTTTTCAAGATAGGCAGTACGGTCGGTGTCGGTTACGGGGGTAGTTCCCGAACTGCCGTACATGGCAGAAAAAACTGCTGCGGTTTTTTCGTCACGGAGATATATCTCTTTCAGCATAGAGGCATTGATACCGTATTCCGAAAGCGCGGCATTGAATTGATTTTTACTGCCGTTTGCATATTCAGCGATGTAGTCATTAATATAATAATAGATGTTTTCTTCCACGCTGCTGTTCAACTTCAGATCCATTTCGTCAAACAAAGCGTCACAGACTAGAGTTCGTTTGATATTTTCGAGGATCATGTCAAACAGATACGTCTCATAGGTGATTCCATCGGTAATTTCAGAGGCATAAAATTCTGCTGTATCCGAGAAATCCGTATAAGCTTGCTGGAAACGTCCTTTGTATGTTGCGAGATAGTACTGGAATTCGTTTTCGCTGATTTTTGAATTGTTATATGTCATGACCGTTTCTCCGGAAGAACATCCGGAGAAGGTCATCAGAAGTGCACATAATATGCTGAGAGTACTGATTGTTTTTTTCACATTCATTCACACTTTCGATCAGATTTGCTGTAGTACCTATTATAACGGATAAAAATGAATATTCTGTATCATCCGGAACAAATACTTGAATATTTTTGCATAAGTTCAAGCAAAAATTCCGTATTCCGCATATTCTTCTTTGTTTTCAGCAGAACATAGGGATTCTGTCCAAGCATAACCTTGACGCCAAGTGTCGGATAAGCGAGGGACAGACGCTGTACCGCACCGGCATTGATCTGATTGGTATACAATTTTACGATACCGTCTTTTTCTTCGATTTTTGTAAATCCGCCGATTCGTCCCATTGCGCGGATCCAGGCAATCCGGCAGAGGTTGACCGCAGCGGAATTCGGTTCCCCGTAACGGTCGCAGAGTTCATCAATAATGTCATTGTAGTCTTCCTTGGTTTCCACGCGTGCGATCCGCTTATACATATCCATTCTCTGCGGAGCGGATGCAATGTAGGATTTGGAAAGATAAGCATCGCACCGGACATCGACCGAACATTCCGGCAGAGGCTGTTTGACTTCTTCCCCTTTTTCCTCGATAACCGCTTCTTCCAGAAGTTTCATGTACATGTCATAACCGACTGCTTCCATGTGACCGTGCTGTTCCGCACCGAGAAGATTTCCTGCACCGCGGATTTCAAGGTCACGAAGTGCAATGCGGAAACCTGCACCAAACTCAGCATATTCACGGATTGCGGACAGACGTTTTTCCGCCACTTCTGTCAGAGTCTTGCCCTGTTTGTAGGTGAAGTAGGCATATGCACGGGTGCTGGAACGTCCGACACGTCCGCGAAGCTGATGAAGCTGTGAAAGACCGTAGTTTTCCGCATGTTCGATAATCAGGGTATTCGCATTCGGAATATCCACACCGGTTTCAATGATTGTTGTGCAGACAAGAATATCCACTTCTCCGCGGATCAGGGAGTCCCACACGTCTTCGATTGCTTCGCGCTCCATTTTTCCGTGAGCGACAGCAATCCGGGCATCCGGAATGGCAGCAGCGATCCGGTCAGCAACATTGAAAATTCCTTCCACACGATTGTACAGATAGAAGACCTGCCCGCCGCGCCGCAGTTCCCGGCGTATGGCTTCACTGATGATCGCTTCGTCAAACTCCATGACATACGTTTGTACCGGTGTACGGAGACCCGGCGCTTCTTCAAGTACACTCATATCCACAATTCCACCCATTGCCATATTGAGCGTACGGGGAATGGGTGTTGCGGTCAAGGTCAGAATATCCGCGCCGATCTGCAGCTTTTTCAGCTTTTCCTTCTGGGCAACACCGAAACGCTGTTCTTCATCAATAATAATCAGTCCAAGATCATGGAATTCCACGTCTTTGGAGATTAGGCGGTGCGTACCAATGATGATATCGGTATCTCCGCGCTTGACCTTGCGGATCGAAGTCTGCTGCTGTGCCGCGCTGCGGAAACGGGATATCATGTCGATATTGACCGGGAACGCGCGCATACGGCTCAGGAAAGTCTGATAATGCTGATATGCAAGAATGGTGGTCGGTACAAGGACGGCGACCTGTTTCCCGTTCATGACCGCCTTGAATGCTGCACGGAGTGCGACTTCTGTTTTACCGTAGCCGACGTCTCCACAAAGCAGACGATCCATGGGATACGGCTGTTCCATATCACGACGGACGTCATTGATGGCTTCCAGCTGTCCGTCGGTTTCCTCATATTCAAAGGAATCTGCGAATTCCCGGCACATATCATCGTCCGGCTCAAAAGCAAATCCCTGCGTCCGTTTCCGCTTGGCATATAATTCAATAAGCTCTTTGGCCATTTCACGTGCAGAAGCTTTTGCTTTGGTCTTGGCTTTGGTCCAGTCGGCACCGCTCATCTTGGAGAGCTTTACCATTCCCGTGTCCGATCCTGCGCCAATGTATTTTGAGACATGATCCAGCTGGTCCACCGGCAGGAACAGTTTATCCGATCCGGCATATTTGATATGCACATAGTCCCGGGAACTGCCGTCAATCGTAAGATTTTCAAGCCCCATGTACTGACCGATCCCGTAAGCTTCGTGAACAACGATATCACCGACTTCCAGATCGGCATAAGAAAGAATTGCTTCCGAAGCGGATTTTTTTCTTTTCTGCTTCTTGGCGGAATAACGGAGACGGGTGGGTTTTGCACTGTCGTTGGAAAAATCCATAACGACCAGCTTGGGGTATGCCAGTTCAAATCCGCCGGAAAACTCACCGGTCATCAGGAGAACCGGCATTTTTTTCTTTGTGTTTTCCGGAATTACGGGAAGCACATCACCATCGGCAGAAAATGCGGTATAGCCGTCATCGGTCAGTTTGTCAAGGATGTTTTCTTTTTCGATATCGCTGCCGCATACGATGACGACAGTATAATTTTCACTGTTGAAACGTGTGATATCTTCCGCAAGAAGTTCCGTATTTCCGGAGTAGGCAGGAAGGTGCCGGGTGTTGAAAGCAAAAATTTCAGCCGGCGTAAATCCGGAATGACTTCTTGTAAGTGCGTCAATAAAAATTGTCGGACCGGACTGCCGTTCGCCAATTTCCTCATATGTCCGCATATAAATTCCGGACTTGACCGGCGGCAGTTCGAAGGCTTCCGACATACCGGCAAGACTTTGTTCGGTCAGAGTGTTGGAGGCATTGAAGCGTTCTTCCGATGCTGCAGAATCTACAAGAACTACAGGACCGTTGATATAATCGAGAAGACAGGTTCCTTCGGGATACAGAAACGGAAGATATTTATCGGCAAAGTTGATTTCAAGGCCATGTTCCAACGAGGAAAGTTCTCCCTGCAGAACAGTTGCAGCATGGGCGTGTTTTTCATCCGCTCCTTCGGTTTTTCCGATTCTACGGATATGACGACGAATGGTATCGATCAGCATTTCGCGGTTTTCTTCCGTGATAATGTGTTCGCGAACCGGGGAAATGATAAGTTCATCCGGGGCTCCATCAACAAAACGCTGGGTTTCCACCGAAAAATAACCGATGCGATCGATTTCATCGCCGAATAACTCAATGCGTACAGGGATATCTCCGGATGGAAAAATGTCGATGATTCCGCCGCGGACGGCAAACTGTCCGACACTTTCTACCAGTTCCACGCGCTGATATCCTGCATCGGTGAGGGAGACTGTCATTTGGTCCAGATCAACCGTATCCTCATATGAAATACGGATGCACAGTTCAGAGAGTCTCCGGGCAGACATTGTTACCTGAAGAACAGCCTCTGCTGTTGTACAGATCACGGAAGCCCCTTCACTGAGACCGGCCAGAGCAGACAGTACTTTCAGACGTACATTTTCATATTCATGAGATGAGGTAATATTATTGAAGCAATATTCTCTTGCCGGAAAATATTCTGCAGGTATATCGGCCGAGAGAAGGAAGTCCCGATAGTGTACCGCCTTTTTTTCATCGGCAAAAATCAGAATGACCGGTGAATAAGCATTGCCGAAATCCTCACACAGAGATTTAAGAAACACAGGTTCCGCTCCTTCGGAAAGACCACTGATGTAATAGGGTTTACGCTTCCCTATAACCGGACGGTTCAATGCTTCACAGATCCCGGCATAATCTCTGTTTTTTCGAAACGTATCACATAAAAATTTGTAATTCATTATTCACCTTCCGTTTCCAACTTAATATTTCAGGCCGTTGTATTTCCCCATTGCTTCGTCAAGTTTTCCGTCCAGCAGCAGTGAACATGCCTCACAGGAAGCCTCCAGAATTTTATAGATCGGCTCACGGTCGTTTTCCGGAATCTGTCCGGTTACCCATGCAGCGAGATCATAGTCTTTATTCGGCTTTTCACCGACACCGATCCGGATGCGCGGGAATTCCTGACTGGATAAATGTTCAATAATGCTTTTTAAGCCGTTATGACCGCCTGCGGAGCCATTTTTTCTTACCCGCATTCGTCCGGGCGACTGACAGATATCATCTACCAGTACGATGATTTTTTCCGGAGGGATTTTATAGAAAGCGGATGCTGCAACAATTGCCTCTCCGGAATTGTTCATATAAGTCTGTGGCTTCATGAGAATTACCCGATGACCGTTGATCACAGTGTCCGCACAGAGAGATTTGAATTTCAGCTGCTTGATCGGAGAGTTATATTTTTGGGCCATAAAGTCCAGCGCGAGAAATCCGGCGTTATGACGAGTGAATGTGTATTTGTCACCGGGATTACCAAGTCCCGCGATGATGAACTCCGGAGGTGTTTTGCTGTCCTCCGTGCCGGTGGAAATTTTCTTGAAAAGTTCAAAAATGTCTGCCATGATTTACCTCTTGGAGTATTCTGCAACGCGCAAAAAGCTCGTTTTTCAGAACGAGCATCTGCGATTGGTGGTTGTATTATAAAAAGTTGGATTTGTGGTTTCTATGATTATACCAGTATACTTGACAAAAAGCAAGTGCTATTTTAACGGGCAGGAAGAATTTCTATCCAGTATCCATCAGGGTCTTCGATAAAATAGAGCCCCATCGCGGGATTTTCGAAACAGATACAACCCATTTCCGCGTGATGGTTCCGTGCAGCTTCGAAATCATCGGTTACAAATGCGATATGGAACTCATCTTCTCCGAGATCATACTTCTGCGGATGATCTGCGAGACAGGTCAGTTCCATCTCAAAGCTGCTGTCTTCGGTGCCAATAAAACAGATAGTGAAGGAACCGTCCGCTGCAGTATGGCGGCGCTTTTCGAACAGTCCAAGGGCTTTTTTGTAGAAATCAAGGGACTTTTCGAGGTCAGCAACATTGTAATTTTCATGGACAGGCTTGAATTTCATGGAAACCTCCGTGTTGATTATAAATGTATGAAATAAATTTATGTGAGACTTATTTGTCCACCGGGTTCGACGCACAGGATTTTATGTTTATAATCCCTTGAAATTGGATCGGCGAGAAAATTTTCACAAATTTTGGATGAACCCGAAAAATGCATCGGGATTGCATTCTTAATGCGGAAATGCTTCATGTAATAATCAAAACCGAGATAGGAATACATCCCCTGACGGGTATCCAGAGGAAGAAATGCAGTATCGATCCAGAAGTTTTTCAGACCTTTGGTATATTCGCAGAATTTTTGCGTCATGTCATAAACTTCGCTTTCAGACATTCCTTCCCACAGCCAGAGATTCAAATCACCGGCATGGAAGAAATTACGTCCTGAACAACCTGCCAGAAATGCGACACCGCAGTCTGTGGACGGAAGAACTTTCAGACGAAAGCGGCTTTCCAGCCGGATATCCATTCCGGGTTCGGCAATCACATAATCCTCAATCCCATAGTCCTCAAGAATTTTGTTACCTATATCATAAGATACAATATATTTTACATTCGGATATTCGCTGCATATCCCAAAGATGTCCGGATTGAAGTGATCTTCATGGGCATGGCTGATAAAAACATAGATTTTTTTCTTTTTGACCGGTTTTGGAATCGTCCCTTCCGAATAGTCAAAGATCAGCATATGCGTATCGGATTCGACCGAAAAACCACTGTGTCCGGCATAATTGATTACAATCATCGTTTGCAGCTCCTGTACTCGAAGTTATCATACAGGAATATGTTATCATTAACCTGCGTTTTTGTCAATAGGTGTTTTTGATATCTTGATAATATAATCTGCCATAATAGTAATGTTGACAAATGCTGTAATTATTCAAATTTCCCCTTTACTTTTCAGGAAAATTGTGTTATTATATAAATAATACATCATTATTTTTGCCTCTCATGGGTATGAAGTATTTTGTATGTACCCTAAAAGGTGAAACGGAAGGGATTTTTCTGACATGGACAATAAGTTCAATGAGATTTTAAGTCATTTTGCGATTGAGCTGGAGCTCTCTTCATATGGCAACGGTCATATTAACGATACCTATATTGTACATTCCAAACCGGACTATATTTTACAGCGTATCAACAGCAATGTATTCACCAATCCTCTGGCAGTTATGGAAAATATTCAGGGTGTAACTGAATTTCTCCGTAAAAAAATTGAAGCAGCTGGCGGCGATCCGGATCGTGAAACGCTTAATCTGATCTGTGCCGTTGACGGAAAGCCGTACTATCGGCATACAGATGGTGAATATTATCGTATGTATAAGTTTATCGATCATGCAAAGTCCTATGATGCGGTAGAAAATCCGATGCAGCTTTATCACGCTGCAAAGGCTTTCGGTAAGTTCCAGAACATGCTTGCGGATTATCCGGCAGAAAAGCTCCATGAAACCATCGTGAACTTCCACAACACCAAGGTTCGTTTCGAGAACTTCAAGAAGGCTGTAGAAGACAACCTCGCAGGCCGTAAGGAGGAAGTTACGGAAGAAATCAAGTTCGTTCTCGATCGTGAAGCAGATTGTTCCGTGATCGTAGACGCTCTCGCAGACGGCTCCATCCCGCTCCGTGTTACCCACAACGATACCAAGCTCAACAATGTTATGCTCGACGAAGTAACCGGTGAAGGCGTATGCGTCATCGACCTTGACACCGTGATGCCCGGCTCTCTCCTGTACGACTACGGCGATGCGCTCCGTTTCGGCGGTTCCAGCGGTGCAGAAGATGAAAAGGATCTCTCCAAGATCTGGTTCGATGTGGAAAAGTTCGAATACTTCACCCGCGGATTCATCGAAGCTCTCCCGTCCATCACCGATAAGGAACTTGAACTGCTTCCCTTCTCCATCAAGCTCATGACCTTCGAATGTGGTTCCAGATTCCTTGCGGACTATCTTAACGGCGATACATACTTCAAGACCCACTATCCGACCCACAACCTCGACCGTTGCCGTACGCAGTTCAAACTCGTTGCCGATATCGAAGCAAAGATGGATGAACTCAACGCAATTGTACGCAAGATCGCCAACCGATAAAATAGAAAATCCAGTTAAGGGCAGTTTGCAGGATACACAATATCCTGTGGCTGCTCTTTTTGTATACTCCTACAAAGTCATATTTTTTTGTGAATTCCCTTGACAAAAACCTTGCCGTGTGGTATACTCTGTAAAGTGATTTACTTTACAGCATAGTGCGGTGATTTGTATTTTTGAAAAGAATATGAAATTTCCGTTGCTTCTTGATACGTACGGCGTGTTGCTGACAGAACGCAAGCGTGAAATTCTTGACTATTATTATAATGATGACTATTCTCTTTCCGAAATTTCCGAACTGACCGGTATTTCCCGTCAGGGTGTACGGGATTCCATCAAGAAAAGTGAAGAGGAAATATACGGATACGAATCAAAGCTGAAGATCGTTGAAAAACACGAAGAAGCGTCCGGACTGTGTGAACGTGCGATGGCAAAGGTTTTGCTGCTCGCACAGAGTAAAGACTTTGAAGTCTCGGTGCAGGCGAACGAGATCCTGTCCCTGCTCGAAGGGCTTAAAATCATTACCAGTTCTCAATCAGCGGATTTACCTGAGATACGGGAGTAATCAATGTTTTCAAATTTATCCGAAAAACTGAACAACGCATTTAAAAAATTCAAAAGTAAGGGAAAACTGACGGAAGCGGATGTCAAAGAAGGCATGCGTGAAGTTAAGCTTGCCCTGCTTGAAGCAGACGTAAACTTCAAAGTCGTACGTGATTTTGTGAAAACGGTTACTGAACGTGCCGTCGGCTCCGAAGTTCTCGAAAGTCTTCTTCCCGCACAGCAGATTATCAAGATCGTTCACGAAGAACTGGTCAATCTGATGGGCGAAACGAACACAAAACTTCAGATCTCCTCCCGTCCGCCGACTGTTGTTATGATGGTTGGGCTGCAGGGTTCCGGTAAAACCACACATTCCGCAAAGCTCGCCGGAATGTACAAGAAACAGGGCAAGCGCCCCCTTCTTGTAGCGTGTGACGTCTATCGTCCGGCTGCGATTGATCAGTTGAAAGTAGTAGGCAGTCAGATCGATGTTCCTGTATTTGATATGGGACTTGGTAATCCGGTGGAAATCGCAAAAGCCGGTGTGCAGCATGCGCTTCGTCATGGACACGATATGGTGTTCATTGATACTGCCGGTCGTCTCCACGTGGATGAAGTTCTGATGAACGAACTTTCCTCCATTAAGGCAGTGGTGGATCCGACCGAAATCATTCTCGTTGTTGATGCAATGACCGGTCAGGACGCTGTCAATGTAGCTTCTTCATTCAATGAAAAGCTGGATATCACCGGTGTGCTTCTTTCCAAACTGGATGGTGATACCCGAGGCGGTGCAGCTCTTTCGGTACGGCATGTTACCGGTAAGCCGATCAAATTTGTCGGTACCGGTGAAAAGCTGGATGCGATTGAACCCTTCTACCCCGACCGTATGGCTTCCAGAATCCTCGGCATGGGGGACGTTCTTACTCTCATTGAGAAGGCACAGCAGAACTTTGACGATCAGAAAGCGGCGGAACTGGAAAAGAAACTCCGTGAAAATA
>JBGVOJ010000693.1:0-3416 GCA_045126415.1 Eubacteriales bacterium
CCGGAACTGACGGAACATATTGCTGCAGGTCTCCTGTTTTATGTGCTGCTCGCCCTCCTTTTCACAAAAACAGCTTCTTCGGACGATCCTTCCGTATGATTTGCAACGATTTTGATTAAACTACAGGAACGGGAGTGTGACTGTTTTTTGTACCATTCCTTAAAATTTTACGAAACCCTCTCCCGCTTCGGGCTGGATAATGTCTTACAAAACGCCGGTTCCGTGATCGCCGCCTACTCCGGCGGCGCGGATTCGACCTGCCTGCTCTATCATCTCGCGTACTGGTGTGCGGAAAACGGCGTCACCCTCGCCGCCGCGCACGTGAATCACGGCATCCGCGGCGAGGACGCCGACCGTGACGAGCAGTTCTGCCGTGAAACCTGTGGAAAACTGCAAATTCCGCTGTACGTCCGGCGCGAAAATGTTCCGGAACTCGCACGGCAGACCGGACGCGGTCTCGAGGAAACGGCGCGGGATGTGCGCTATGCCTTCTTCGAGGAACTGTCCGGACAATTTTCAGGCGGCGCGGTCATCGCCACGGCGCACAACGCCGACGACAATCTCGAAACCGTTCTCTTTCATCTTCTGCGCGGCAGCGGTACCCGCGGACTTTCCGGCATCGATCCTCTGCGCGGCGGACGTTTTGTTCGTCCCCTGCTCTGCGACACCGGTGCGGAAATCCGTCAGTGGTGTGCGGACAACGGCATTCCTTACGTGACCGATGCGACCAACGCCGACACCGCCTATACCCGCAATTTTATCCGGCACAACATTATCCCGCAGATGGAGAAAATCGCGGAAAATCCGCAGAAATCCGTTCTCCGTATGACCTCCCTGCTCCGGCAGGACAACGATTTTCTCGAACAGACCGCAGGACAGTATGTCCCCGACAGAGTTGTCTCCGTCGAACGCGCCGTTCTTGCTTCCCTGCATCCCGCGATTGCCTCCCGTGTGGTTTTGTCCCTGTACGGCAATGCCGCGTGTACCGGAAACATCCGTGCTTCTCTGGAGGAAATCCACATCCGTGAAATCCTGCGGCTGACGTCATCCGATCTTCCGGAAACATCGTATTCCCTTCCCGGAAATCTGTATTTCCGCGCAGACCGCCATACCGTCCGGTTTATCGTCGGAACGGATGAAAAAAATGTGCCGGACGACGCCGGAATCGTCTTCACCTATCCCGATGACGGCGACCGTTTTGAAAACGAACGCTATATCATAAAATTTTCACACGGAAATCACATAAATAACGTACAGGAAAATGAAAATATTTACAAATTATTTATATGCAGGACGTTCTGTTTTGATAAAATAAAGGATGTACTGCATATCCGATATCGCCGTCCCGGAGACACCTGTGTCTTCGGCGGCATGACCCGCAAGGTAAAAAAGCTGTTCATCGACCGTAAACTGACTGCGGAAGAAAAATCCACCCTCCCGCTTCTCCTTTCCGGGGACGAGATTCTGTGGATTCCGCTCTTTCCGCCGCGGGACGGTACACTCGCCGAGGAAGGCGAAACCGGCCTCACCATTGCGTTTTATGAAAAAAAGACTCTTTAACCTCATACAATATCAGTAAGTGTTTCGGAGGAATCAATCATGTCCTACTCATCCGCTCTGACCCAAAACATCAAGGACGTTCTGGTTTCCAGCGAAGAAATCGACGCGATCACCACACGCATCGCCGCCGAAATCGATCGGGACTACAAGGACACCGAAGGACGTCTGCTCCTGCTGTGCATCCTCAAGGGAAGCGTTGTTTTCATGGGAGATCTCATGAAAAAAGTGACTCTCCCCGTAGAGATCGACTTCATGAAGGTTTCTTCTTACAAGGACGGTACCGTCTCCAGCGGACGCATCAACATTCTGCTTGACCTGCACCGCAAGGATCTTTCCGAATGCAACATTGTCATCATCGAAGATATCATTGACAGTGGACGCACTCTCTCCTACCTTGTGAATTATCTCACGCTGGGCGGCGCACGCTCCGTCAAGACCTGCACCCTGCTCGACAAACCCTCCCGCCGTCACCCCGACTGTACCGATTTTACTCCCGACTATGTCGGCCGTGAAATTCCGGACGAATTCGTTGTCGGCTACGGCCTCGACTACGCCGAACAGTACCGTGCTCTGCCCTTCGTCGGTATCCTGAAGCCCGAAGTTTACGAAAAAAAGTAAACCGCAGACTTCTCTTATATACATCTCTCGCAAAGAAAGGACTGGCTAATGAAGAACGGCTTTAAAATAGCTATTTTTTACATCGTTCTCATCGGCATCATTCTGATCGCAACGGCGTCGCTCTGGGGAACCATTCCTGAGGAAAAGCTTATCTACAGCGAAGTCGTCGATCTGTTCAGGAACGAACAGGTAAAGCAGTTTGAAGTCGATGAAGAAAACAATCTCTCCATGATCGTGCGTGCGGCGCTGCCCGACGGTACGGAAGGCGAAGGCTTCCTTACGTACAAACTGAGGGACATCAACCTGTTTATCAATGACCTCGGCGAACTCATTGAGGCTCAGCACGAAGAAGGTATCATCTCCGCGTACGACTATCCGCCGCCGTACAACATTCCGTGGTGGGTATCGCTCATTCCCTACGTCATCGTCATCGTACTCCTGATCGCAATGTGGATGTTTGTCATGAATCAGGCGACCGGCGGCAAGGGTTCCAAAATCAATTCCGTCGGCCGTGCCAAGGCAAAGCTCGTCACCGCAGACAAGGCAAAGGTCTACTTCAAGGACGTTGCCGGTGCGGATGAAGAAAAGGCGGAACTCGAAGAAATCGTCGAATTCCTCCGCAATCCCGAATATTTCACCAAGCTGGGCGCAAAAATTCCGCACGGTGTTCTCCTCGTAGGCCCGCCCGGTACCGGTAAAACCCTCATCGCAAAGGCAGTTGCCGGAGAAGCTGGGGTTCCCTTCTACTCCATCTCCGGTTCGGACTTCGTGGAAATGTACGTCGGCGTCGGTGCATCCCGTGTGCGTGACCTCTGCGACACCGCGAAGAAGAATCCCGCGGCGATCATCTTCATCGATGAAATCGACGCGGTCGGCCGTCACAGAGGCGCAGGTCTCGGCGGCGGTCACGACGAACGCGAACAGACGCTGAACCAGATCCTCGTTGAAATGGACGGTTTCGGTTCCAGCGAAGGCATCATCGTCATGGCGGCGACCAACCGCGTGGATATCCTCGATCCGGCGATCCTCCGCCCGGGCCGCTTCGACCGCAAGGTCTCGGTGGGCATGCCCGACGTGAAGGGCCGCGAGGAGATCCTCCTCGTGCATGCGAAGAACAAGCCTCTGGCGGACGACGTCTCCCTGAAGCAGATCGCCCAGACCACGGCCGGCTTTTCCGGCGCGGATCTGGAGAACCTGCTCAACGAGGCCGCGATCGGCGCCGCGAAGCTCGGCCAGCG
>JBGVOJ010000694.1:0-5054 GCA_045126415.1 Eubacteriales bacterium
TCGATGGCCGCGTGATGGTCGCCGAGGGTCAGGAGGTGCGCGTCCACGTTGAACAGGATCGACTGTCCGAACACCTTCGCTTTGTCCGTCTGGATCGACGTGGATTTGCTGCCCGAATAATAGCCGATGACCTCCGACAGCGTTTCCATCAGTCCGGTTTGGATGCGGGCGATGTCCGTTTCATCAAGCAGACCGACACGCAAGGCTTCCATCGCGAGAGTATTGGTATAATCTGTCAGGGAGATATTTTCGGGGTTCAGGGAATCGTGCGCGATCAATCCGTTATTCATCGTCCTTGTCCTCCTTCAGGTAAGCATAGTCGTCCGCTGCGTCGTATTCCCGTGCGGCGTCGGGATTCCCGTAATCGTTCCGTTCGTCGTTCATCACGCGGTCGTAATCGTAGAATTCATCGTATGCGTCCACATCGAACACATCGTCTTCGTCGTAGTCATATGCGTCGTCATCTTCGTAATAATCGTGATCCGCGCGGTCATCTTCGTCGAAGTAGTCCTCACCGTAGGATTCGTAGACATTGCCGCTCGGCGCTTCTCTCGCACCCGTCTCGGAGTCGTAGTCCAGTTCGTCGCGGTCGGCAAACCATTCATAATAGTGGTCGCCGCTGTTGACCATGCGGATGATGCGTTCGCCCTCCACGCTGACGAGTGTATCGACGCTTCCGTTACAGCGCAGTTCAAAGCGGCGGAACAGCTCCTCGATGAGGTCGTCGTCGCTGATTTTATCCTCCGTCTCGGTTTTGATATAATAGAAGAGATACGTCACCTCGTTCAGCAGATTGGTATAGTTTTCCTGCGTCACATAGTGCGACATGCAGAACCGCCGGATGATCTTCGCGACCGCGCCGACGCCGGTCTCGATGCGTTCGTTTTCGGTGAGCGCGGTATTTCTGGTTTCGGAGAGTTCCCGTGCCTCCTCTTCGGTGAGAACCAGTCCGTAGTTCTGCGATACCGCGTTGAGGTCGAGAATCTCCCTTGACACCGGCTGCAGCGCGATGTTTTCAAATGATATCAGTCCGTTCATAGATATCCCCCGTTTTTTGACTTCCCGTATCACGACAGAATCCGTCATAAAGATTTATTCACAAATTTTGCAAAAACACTTGACAAATCGTTCGAAATATGGTATAATGCTATGTGTAAAGATATGTATACGAGATCATTCTGTCTATACTATAGAATTATACCACTTGCAGAGGTTTCTGTCAAGTGGTTTTTGTTTATTGACGGCAATTGCAGACGCCGAAACGTCTGCAATACCACATTATTTCACCGGCTTCGCTTCCAGCATCTTGATATTGATGCCCTTTTCCATGAAATTCCGTTCGTATTCGGTGATAATATTGTTCGCCGCACGTTCGGACGCGTGGAGGTCGCGGGTCAGGAACGCGATTTCAAAACCGCAGGACGGGAGCATTTCGACGGTGTAGTCGAACAGGGTTTCGTCATCCGTCTTGAAGGAGAACAGTCCGTCCGGCGTGAGAACACGCTTGTAATTTTCGAGGTACGCGGGATGCGTCAGGCGGCGCTTTTCGTAAGTGCACTTGCGCGACCACGGGTCACTGAAGTTCGCGATGATGCCGGCGAGGGAATTGTCGGGCATACGGGTCACGACGTCGTTCGCCTCCCCGACAATGAAGCGGACGTTGCCGCGCATCTCCATCGGGATGTCCCAGCTCTCGCCGTTTTTGTACAGTTCTCCGTCGGGGGTCTGCCATCCGCCGTTGGCACCGAGCGCGCCGAGGCCGCGGTGCTTCGCGTACTTTTCGACGGCGCAGACCGCAACGTCGGACACGCGTTCGAGCGCAACGTAGTTGAATTCCGTGTCACGTTCGGACAGCGCGGTGATGAAATCACCCTTGCCGCAGCCGACTTCCAGCTTCAACGGACGGTCGTTTCCGAAAACTTCCGCGGGATTTTCCCATGTTTCGGACGCATTCGGGTATAAAAGCGCGGAAAGTGCGAGAAGTCTTTCATTTCCGTGACGTTTTTTTCTCATTCTCATATTGATTATTCCTCTGTTTTTTGATAGAATATAGGAAAGGTCATAAAATGGGGTGTTGTCCATGTCTATGCACTTCATTTCACATACCATGTATTATACCATACCCCGCACAAAAAATCCACAGATAAAATCCCAAAAGAGAGGTGAATCCCACGGATGGAATTGAATATTTTCATGAGAGAGCTGGAGTCGGCTCTGGTGGAACGCGGAATTCCCGATGAGACCGCGAAGAAACATGTGTCCAACCTCCGGCGTACTTTCACAAGCGATGACCTTTCGGAAATCGAAGCAATTCAGTCCGGCAGCGAAATCGAACAGCTTGCAGACAGTATCTCCCTCATCCTGAACCGGAACACGCGGAATGCGGTCTCACAGGCTGATAACATAACTCCGCCTGCGGAACCGGCTCCGCAGAAGCAGCCCCCCACACCCAAGCCCGCGGCTCCCACACCGAAGCCCGCTGCCCCCCGTCCGCAGACAGCGGCTCCCGCAAACCGCGCAGTCAGTCCGCGTCCGGAGGTTTCCGCTCCGGCTCCCGCGAAGGCAGCACGTCCGGCTCCCGTTCCGCAGAATCCTCCCGCACAGCCGCATTCCCGGAAACTTGAACTTCCGGAGGACGAGGAAGAATTTTACTCTTACGCGCCCGGCAAGGATGTCACGACGCGCGGCATGCTGATCTTCTGGATCGGACTGTTCCTTACCCTTCCCCTCACCCTCGGGCTGGCAGCGGTTCTCTTCGGCTCGTTTGCCGTCCTCTTCGTCGGACTGGCGGCAATGATTGTCGCACTGATCGCCGTGCTGGTCGTGGTCGCAGCGTGCGGCGCGGGTGTCTCCCTCGTCGGCATTATCTTCGGCATCACGCAGCTCTTTACATTCCTCGCGGCGGGGATCTACGAGATCGGTCTCGGCATCATGGTTGCCGGCGCTGTCCTTTTCGTATCGATCCTCCTCTACAACATCGCCATCCGCTTCCTGCCCTGGCTGATTTCCCTGCTCGGCAATTTCCTCGGCTGGCTCTGCGGAAAAGTCAAAACCTTATTCTTTGTTGTCAGAAGGGAGTGCTATAAGCTGTGAAACCCACCTCAATCGTATCCCTGATCATTGCGGTTCTTCTCATTATCCTCGGTCTTGTGACCTGTATGATCGCGCAGAACATGGCAAACGCGAACGGCGAATTCCTGTTCTCCGAAACCCGTGAGGACGGGCTGGTGAACACGGTTGACCTGACCGAATCGGAAATCTCGAAAATCGAGCTGATCGTCTCGGACGCGGAGATCAACATCATCGGCCGGAGTGACAAGGCGTGTATTGAATTCGTGAATTTCCGCGAAAATTACTACAATCTGTCCGCGGCCAACCGCGTACTGAGCTTCTCCGAAATCCCGGACATCACGTCCATGCTGAAATTCTGGGAAAACGGCTTCACCTTCAAGGGAATGCGCTACATCCTGAATTTCAAGAAGGATCAGGAACAGGCACCGGACGCAAAAAAGATCATCAACCTGTATCTCACCACGGACAAGGAGATCAAGATTTTCGACATTCAGGCAGACAACTGTACGCTGAACATCGAAGGCATGACCTCCGCGACCGACTACAATATCACCGTCGAGACGGCGGACATCACCGCGTCCTCGATGAAGACCTCGTCCAACTTCAACATCAACGCGAAGGAAGCGGACAAACCGGCAAAGGCCGTCACCCTGAACATGAACTCGACACTCGTCTCTCACCTGAACGTAAATGCGGATGAGCTGACGATGGACGCAAAGGTCTACCGCTGTTCCGCAGCAACGGACATCACCTGCGACACGGGCAGCATCAACATCGAAACCGTCAAGAAACCCGACGTTCTGAAGCTGGAAATCGACACAATCTCCGGTAAGATCCTCGTGGACGGCGAAGAAACGGACAGCCCGTACACACGCACCACACAGAACGCGGAAGACCCCAAACTCACAATCACGACCGATTCCGCGGATGTCCGCATCTCCCCTGTCGGCACGGAAATCGCAGAACCCGAAGCTCCCTCCGGCGAAGAAACCCCCGGCGGTTAATCAGAAAGGAATCAGAATATCATGCAGTATACATACAGAACCCGCGGCACCTGCTCTGCGGCAATCACCTTTGAAATCGAAAACGGCATCCTTCACAACGTCGTCTTCACCGGCGGCTGCAACGGCAACCTCAAGGCCATCGGCAAGCTCGTCGAAGGCAGAGACGCAAAGGAAGTCGCCGATACCCTCCGCGGCAACACCTGCGGCCCCCGCAGCACCTCCTGCGCCGATCAGCTTTCCAAAGCGATTGAAGAGGCTTTGAATCAGTAATGTTTTCGTGAGGAAACCTTTTTTAAGGAAAAAGGTTTCCTCACACCCTTTCCAAAAATCTTTTTGGACAAATATATCCTGTCGTGAGTGCGGATTTTTTGCGGAGCCGGAGTACGGCTTTCTTTTTTTGCATATTTTTCTCAGATTTTTCCGGAATTATGGAACTTTTCCGGATTCGGCGGCGTCTAAGGGACAGAGCATTTCCGAATGCAGTACGTACGAACTTTTTTACTCTGTCATACAGGAGGATTTTACAACAATGAAAAAGAAACTGTCTCTGATTCTGGCGTCTGCCCTGCTGCTGTCCGCGTTTGCCGGAACGGCATCGGCGGCTCCGAAGAAAAACGTCGTCACCATGACGATTCCGTCGAGCTACGGCTATGTGTACGACCGGCTGAAGGAAGCGTTCCCCGATTATTACGACGACTACGTCTACTACGATATCATGCCCATTGAAGAGGTTATCCTTGAAGAACCGGTCTTCGAGGAAGCCGAAGCGGAAGCGGTCATGGAAGCTCCGGCGATGCCGGCGCCCGTCAAAGATATGGCCGTCGCGGAAGCACCTGCCGCCGAAGAGATCGTTGTTGAGGAAGCTGTCGTGGAAGAAGCGGCTGTGCAGACCGGCGGAGGCGATTATTCCAAGACCAACGTACAGGTCGAAGGCATTGACGAAGGCGACATCGTCAAGACCGACGGCGAGTATATTTA
>JBGVOJ010000695.1:0-2055 GCA_045126415.1 Eubacteriales bacterium
TACTTCCGTCCGCAGTTTGACCTGCCGTGCCTCGGCAATACGGCGTACGTCATTTACAACAACGCGTACGACATCGCGGCGGACGACGGCGCGGAAGTGACGATCCTGCGTGAAAATCCGTACTTCAACCGCACGACGTTCCACTTCTCGTCGCACCAGCACACGCCGAACGACAAGTCCGCATCCTATCCGGCAGCGGTAGTCGGCGCAGACGGCGCGTACATTTCCGCGGAACTGTTCACGGAATACGCGAAGAAGGGCAGCATCATCGCGAAGCTGCTTGTGACGCACATGATCGACGAACTTCTCGGCGAAGCGAAGACCCTGACCACGAATCTTCTGGCACAGGGCGTGGTTACTCTGATGGATCAGGCGGGAGAAAGCCGTCTGGTGAACCATGTTCTGTACGCATCTCCCGTACGCCGCGGCAGCGGAATCGAGATCATCGAGGACATCATCCCGCTGTACGATATTGATGTGGTGCTGAACATCGGAAAAGCACCGAAGCGCGTTTACCTCGCACCGGAAAACAGGGATATCGCGTATACATACGAAAACGGCGTGATTTCCTACAGAATTGACAAGCTTGACCTGCACGCAATGGTCGTCATCGATTATTGAGGAGGGAACGATATGAAACGCTCCGAAGTGAATCAGTACATCCGCGAATTCCGCGAAGAACTGGATAAAATTTCCTTCAAAATCCCGCCGTTCTGCGACATCAAGGCGTCCGACTGGGCAGATCTCGGCAGCGAATACGACGAAATCCGCGAACGGATGCTCGGCTGGGACATCACGGACTTCGGCTCGGGCGACTTCGAAAAAGTCGGTCTGCAGCTCGTGACAATGCGCAACGGCAAGATCGGCGATCCGAACAGCAAGACCTATGCGGAAAAAATCATGCTCGTCCGCGACGGTCAGGTGACCCCGATGCACTTTCACTGGAATAAAATGGAAGATATCATCAACCGCGGCGGCGCCGATCTGGCAGTCAAGGTCTACATGGCAGACGAAAACGAAGGCCTGTCGGACGCACCCGTCCCGGTCACGATGGACGGCATCACAAAAATGTACCCGGCAGGCAGCATCGTCAAAGTGAAGCCGGGCGAATCCATCACGATGCAGCGTTACCTCTACCACAGCTTCTGGGGGGATGGCGGCACCGCAATCGTAGGCGAAGTCTCCATGGTGAACGACGACGCGAACGACAACCGCTTCTACGAACCCTGCGGAAGATTCTCCGCCATCGAGGAGGACGAGGCTCCGGAATTCCTCCTGTGCAACGAATATCCGGCGGCGAAATAGAATACAGGAAATGTGCGTTTCAGCAGGAGGTTCTCATTTGGAGCCTCCTGCAAACGCCATGAACTGCCGATGTCTTGGTGAGTTTCCATAAAATCAAAATAGCTATTTTGTGATAAATAACAGTTGACACCCAAAAAAGAACGTGCTATAATTTACGACAAGCAAATAAGACCTGTAAAGACTGTGACGAAGACGTGTGTGATCCGGGAGGCCGGTGCAGAGAGTCCGCGGCGGTGGGATGCGGATGCGGTTGGGATGACACATTATCACTTCCGAGTCGGGAAAGGAAAGCGGCGCGTACGACCGTGAGTAATGGTTCCCCGTAGATGCCACGTGACGGCAAAGGGTTTGATGGAACCCGCAGAGGTGGCGCATGAATTCATGTGCAATTTGAGTGGTACCGCGAATATTGCATTTTCAGCAGATTCGTCTCAAAGTCGAGACGGGTCTTTTTTGGTTTAATCCCAAAATTCAAGGAGAAACCTGTATGGAACAGATCATCAAAGAAGTTGCCGGACGTATCCGCGAAACACGACTCGTGTGCGAACTGTCCGAAGAAGAGATGGCCACCGCGACCGGTGTGTCTGTGGAAACCTACCGTGAACTCGAAGCCGGAAACGCGGACTTTTCCTTCACCTTTATCTATAAGTGCGCCGCAAGATTCGGCGTCGATACGACCGACCTCCTTAAAGGGGAGAGTCCTACACTTGAAGAATACAGCATCACCCGCGCGGGCGGCGGTCTGCCGAT
>JBGVOJ010000696.1:0-1533 GCA_045126415.1 Eubacteriales bacterium
AACTCCTTGATTATGGTTTTGCCAAATACTCACTCTACGAAAATCCAGGCGGGGAAGCCGGAACAGCAAATGTGATCGGAGGCGTCAAAAACACATGTGTCTGTGAATATAAACCGTACATGCTGCTCATGGCAAAAGGGAAGAATAAAAACGTACAGACGGAATTTCTGATTGACGAAAAAATTTCCGCTCCCATAAAAAAAGGAGACCGCGTCGGCACGGTAAGATATCTGTCCGATGGTGAGCTCCTGCACGAAGGGGAGATCTCAGCAGCCGAAAGCATAGAAAAAATCAGTTTCGGCGGACTTTTTCTGCGCATGCTCGGAATTTATGTTTTAAAATAAGAGATTCTGATCAAAATTAATAATTTGCTCTTGAAAAAACACATAAAATGTTGTATTATATAAGTGAACATATTTTACGTGTTTCATGGCAACAATTTATTTCCAGTTTGTCTGAGATTTAACTCTCAAAAACAGGCATGTACGGAGGACTTTTAAAACAATGTCAGTTAAACTCAATGAAAAGTATCTCTCCGGTTTCGTTTCTGAAACCGAAGTGGAGAAAATTTCTCATCTTACAGAAGCTGCCTATTCTCTCGTAAAGAGCGGCAAGGGTGCAGGTTCTGACTTCCTCGGTTGGGTAGACCTTCCGGTAAATTATGACAAAGAAGAATTCGCAAGAATCAAGATCGCTGCTGAAAAGATTCAGAAGACCTGTGACGTATTCATCGTTATCGGTATCGGCGGTTCTTACCTCGGCGCACGTGCTGCGATCGAATTTGTGAAGTCTCCTCTCTATAACAATCTCGCGAAGGACACTCCCGAAATCTACTTCGCCGGTAACACCATCAGCTCTTCTGCTCTCGCTGACGTTCTTCGTCTCTGCGAAGGCAAGGATGTATGCGTTAATGTTATCTCCAAGTCCGGTACCACAACCGAACCTGCTGTTACTTTCCGTATTTTCCGTGAACTTCTCGAAAAGAAGTACGGCGAAGAAGGAGCGAGAGAACGTATTTTCGTTACCACTGACCGTGCGCGCGGCAAGCTGAAGGAATTCTCCACTGAAAAGGGTTACGAAACCTTTGTAGTTCCGGATGATATCGGCGGACGTTATTCCGTTCTGACCGCAGTTGGTCTTCTCCCGATCGCAGTAGCAGGTATCGACATCGACGCAATGATGAAGGGTGCGGCCGACGCAAGAGAAAAGTACTCCGAAAACTGCTGGAAATGCAATGACTGCCTCCGTTACGCTGCACTCCGCAACGTAATGTATAATAAGGGAAAGTCCATGGAAATCCTTGTTTCCTATGAACCGTCCGTTCAGATGTTCTGCGAATGGTGGAAGCAGCTTTACGGCGAAAGCGAAGGCAAGGACAACAAGGCTCTTTATCCGTCTTCCGTCATTTTCTCGACTGACCTTCATTCTCTCGGTCAGTACATCCAGGAAGGTCAGCGCACCATGTTCGAAACCGTTATTGACTTCAAGAAGTCGGTTGACACGGTGGTAATCCCGGATGACCCGAACAACATC
>JBGVOJ010000697.1:0-3495 GCA_045126415.1 Eubacteriales bacterium
AAGAATAAAACTGGTTGGGAAAACCTGATTTATCTTGTTTCCAAAGCCTATACTGATGGATTTTATTCCAAACCACGGATCGACACCGATCTTCTCGAAAAGCACGCGGATGGACTGATCTGTCTGTCCGCATGTCTTGCAGGGTATATTCCACGCTGCATCGTTTCCGGTGAATATGAAAAGGCGACAGAATATGCCGTACGTCTCGACCGTATTTTCGGGCGCGGCAATTTTTATCTGGAATTACAGGATCACGGCTTACGCGATGATGATATCGTGTGTGAAGGTATCAAACGGATTTCTGAGGAAACCGGTATTCCGATGGCAGCAACCAACGACGTTCACTACATCAAAAAGGCGGATTCCGAAACCCAGGCAATCCTGATGTGTATCCAGACCAATAATGTTATCACAAACGGAAAACCGATCGGTTTTGAAACGGACGAATTCTACTATAAAAACACGTTCGAAATGGAACGTCTGTTTGCCGGATATCCGGATGCCTGTGCCAATACCGCAAAAATTGCGGAAATGTGCAATTTTGAACTGGAATTCGGAAAAACCAAACTTCCGCGCTTCCATCCGGAAAACGGTATGCCGCCCGACGACTATCTGAAAAAACTCGCGTACGACGGTCTGAAATCCCGTGTCGAACGCGGACACATCAAATTTGAAGAAAAATATCCCCGCGAAATGTACGATCAGCGGATTGAATACGAGCTGTCCGTCATTGCGAATATGGGATACAGTGAATATTATCTGATCGTCTGGGATTTCGTCAACTATTCCAAAGGGAAGGGTATCCCCGTCGGTCCCGGCCGAGGTTCCGGTGCGGGCAGCATTGTAGCTTATCTTGTCGGTATCACGGATATCGATCCGCTTCGCTTCGATCTGCTGTTTGAACGGTTTCTGAACCCTGAACGTGTCAGCATGCCGGACTTTGACATCGACTTCTGTTACAACCGCCGTGACGAAGCCATTGCCTACGTCCGCGAAAAATACGGCGACGATCATACCGCCCAGATTATCACTTTCGGCACTCTTGCAGCCAAAGCAGCGGTTCGCGATGTCGGAAGAGCACTCGGTATGTCCATCGCCGATGTCGACGCTGTTGCCAAGCAGATTCCGCAGGAACTCGGCATGACCCTTGAAAAAGCGCTGAAAAACGAAAACCTCAAGCGGATGTATGACGATGATCCGGATGTACAGAAGCTTATTGATACCGCAGCAGCTCTGGAAGGAATGCCGCGTCATGCGTCCACACATGCAGCGGGAGTGGTTATTACCGAAGATCCGGTAACAAATTACGTCCCCATTGCGGTCAACAACGGTATCACAGTAACTCAGTTTGACATGGATACCATTGCCGAACTCGGACTGCTGAAATTCGACTTTCTCGCGCTCCGTTACCTCACCATTATCCATGAAGCGGAACAGCAGATACGTGAAAATAACCCGTCATTCGACCTGACAGCGGTTGACATCACCGATTCCGCAACATTTGATACCCTTTGTTCCGGACGGTGTGATGGTGTCTTTCAGTTGGAATCCTCCGGAATCCGGCAGATGCTGACCCAGCTCAAACCGCGCTGTCTCGACGATATCATTGCTGCAATCGCACTGTACCGTCCCGGTCCGATGGATTCCATACCGAAATATATCGAGGCACGACACGATCCTTCGAAAATTCGTTACTGTACGCCGAAACTGGCTCCGATTCTCGACGTCACGTACGGCTGTATCGTATATCAGGAACAGGTAATGCAGATTTTCCGCGAAATCGCCGGTTATTCTTTCGGACATGCCGATGTTGTACGCCGTGCAATTTCCAAGAAAAAACAAAGCGTACTCGATGGAGAACGCCAGGCTTTCATCGATGGTGCAGTAGAGCGGGGAATTACCGAAACGGATGCAATCGAATTATTCGAAGATATCGTCAGCTTCGCGAACTATGCTTTCAATAAAAGCCATGCGGCTGCATATGCAGTTCTGTCATTTCGTACAGCATATCTGAAAACACATTATCCCCGCGAATACGAAAGTGCGCTCCTCACATCAGTAATGGTTTCCACGGACAAGCTGTCAGAATATCTCACTGACTGCGCCAAACAGAAAATAAAAATTCTTCCGCCGGATATCAACAAAAGCCGGAGTGGTTTCCATGTTGAAAACGGTGCCATCCGATTCGGGATGTCTGCAATGAAAAATGTGGGAACGGCGTTTATCAATTCCATCGTTGCGGAGCGTAACCGGAACGGAGAATTTACCGATATCGATGATTTCATCAACCGGATGAACGGTACGGATATGAACAAACGTCAGCTTGAAACGCTGATCAAATCAGGTTCACTTGATTCGCTCGGTGTCGCACGAAGCAAACTTCTTGCGGTTTATGAAAAACTGCTTGAAAAGCGCGGGGCAGCAGCACAAAGTGATATGGACGGACAAATTGGAATGTTCGATCTCAGCACAAAAGTGTCCGTACCTAAACCGGCGAAAATCGAATTTCCGGAAATAGCGGAAATGACGACCCGTGAAAAACTTACCTGTGAAAAAGAGAGCTGCGGTCTCTATCTTTCCGGACATATTCTGGACGATTATAACCGCCACCTTTCCATGATTCAGCCGCTAAAAATTGCGGATATCAAAGCAGTATTTCAGTGGGAAGATGAAAATTCCGAAGAACCGGATACTGTAACCGAACGTCCGGCGCTGGATCTGGCAGATAAAAGTCCGGTCACAATTGCTGGAACAATCACCAAACGTACCAATAAAGCAACGAAAAATGGCGATCAGATGGCGTTTGTCTCTCTGGAAGACCGGACATCTTCCATGGAACTGATCTGTTTTCAGCGTACACTGCTGAAATATGGTGCGTTTTTGGTCTGCGATTCCGTCATTGCGGTCAGCGGTACCTTGAGTGTAAGGGACGAAGATGAGCCGAAACTGCTGGTTGACCGCGTCGTTCCTTTGATTGCGGACGCGGATACTGCCGGATTACAATCGCTGGAACGTCCGCAGCAGCCCGAAGCTGTATCTTCTCAGATTCATCAGACAGTTGCTCCTGATCCTGTCCCCGCGGAACCGCCGCAGAGACCACGCATCATCACAAAACTTTATCTTCGTACAGTTTATGAAACGGATCCGATGTTCAAGCGTGCCAAAGCTGTCTGCTCGATTTTCAGTGGAGCAGTTCCGGTGATCTACTATTTCAGCGACACCAAAGAATACAAACCGTCCGGACTGTTTCTGAATCCGACAGAATTTGTAATCGGAGAACTGAAAGAACTGCTCGGCGACGAAAATGTGGTAGTTCGATGAATATTTATTGAAAACCGAAGCACTGTTAATACCAGATTCAAATTTATATACTATAATTTTTCCAAAATGACGGCAGAAGCCGCAATCTTATGATGAAAGGGCTGAATCTCGCTTATGGGGCAGAATGACAATAACGAGACGCGGGTAAACTGGGGCATGGAAGTGCTCCGGGTT
>JBGVOJ010000698.1:0-14020 GCA_045126415.1 Eubacteriales bacterium
ACGCCACCGTTTTTTCGGAAGCAGTCTGTGAGCTCCGTTTGGCGGCATTCGCAAGCTGACGTCCGAGACCGGAGTCCTCACTTTTTCCGGCACGGATGCGCTTATTCAGCTCCACTCGGTCCCGAATGGCATTTTCCTCCATAACAAGGAGTTCCCCGAGATTGCGCCCGTCATTCTCGATTTCACGCAGACGACTTTGCTTCTGACGAATATAGTCTGCATAGTTACCGTTGTATTCATAGATTTTACAGTTTTCAATATCGCAGATTTTTGTAGACACTTCTTCAAGAAATGCGCGGTCATGCGATACTGTGATGACCGTTCTGCCGGAGGTGGTCAGCCAGCCCGCAAGCCATTCGATACCATCTGTGTCGAGATAGTTGGTCGGCTCATCGAGTAGGATGATGTCCGGATTCCGGATCAGCAGCTGAGCGAGACTGCACCGGTTTTTCCAGCCGCCCGACAGTTCGGAAACCGTACATCTGCGATGAACGTCGGAAAAATGCAGCTTGGTGAGAACGGTATCGATCTTATAGCGGTAATTCCAGCCGTCAATACGATCCATTTTTTCAAACAGGGCAGTCTGACGTCGAATGAGTTTGTCAAAATCTCCGCCAGATGCAGTAGCCTGTTCGATCTCCGTCTCAATTTCAGACAACGCACGTTCCAATTCATGAACGTCATGGAATTCGTCGTCAAGGATCGCTTCAATGGTACGTTCTTCCTCAAGTTCGCTGAACTGTGAAAAATAGCCGATGGTCAAACCGTCGTCGATCTCGATGGTTCCGCTATCCGGCTCCTCGCGATCAAGCAGAAGACGAAAGAGGGTAGTTTTCCCGCTCCCATTTTCACCGATCAGACCGATGCGCTCTCCGCGGTCGATCTTCAGCCAGACATCCCGCAAAATCGGATGACGTCCGTAAGTTTTGGATATTCCGTTGATTCGTATGATGCTCATAAGTTCTTACCCGTTTTGATAATACTGTGCCTGTGCCTCCCACAGTTCCGCATATTTACCCTGTCGTTTCAGCAGTGTTTCATGTGTTCCGTCTTCTATCAGATGCCCTTCATGGAAAACAAATATCCGGTCCGCAAATCGGCAGGAGGAAAGGCGGTGGGAAATATAGAGAACTGTTTTGTCCGCTGAAATTTCATTGAATCGTTCATAAATCTGTGCTTCTGAAATCGGATCAAGTGCCGCCGTTGGTTCGTCTAAAATCATGACCGGTGAATCGCGGTAGAGTGCCCGTGCAATGGCGATTTTCTGAGCTTCTCCGCCAGAAATTTCGATTCCAGATTCTTCAAAATCTTTATATAGATACGTATCCGGCGAAAAATCTGGCAACCCGCTCTGACTCAGACAGGTTTGGATATGATTGATAGTCTCCGAAGAATTTTCATTGTTCAAGGAGATATTTTGTCCGGCAGTAAAAGGAAGAAGTTTGAAATCCTGAAAAACCGCTGTAAACAGACTCATCGGTGCTGCGTTTCCGTCGTCCAGACAAACCTGTCCGGAAGCCGGAGGATACAATCCCATCAGCAATTTTATAAATGTCGTTTTTCCGCTTCCGTTCTCCCCTACAACAGCGATCTTCTCGCCTTTTTTTATAGTGAGAGAAATATCCTCCAATGCGGGACGTTCTGCATCCGGATATGTAAACCGGATTTCTTTCACGCGAAGTTCATAAAAATCTTCCGAGACGGAGGAAGGTTCCTCTTCAGCAGATTCCAATGAAAGAAAATCGAGATAACTTTCCACATAATGTGTATTTTCTGAAATCCGATTTACTCCCCGGAATATCTGAACGACCGCGCTGATAATCAGTTCAATACAACCGACATATTTCAAAACAGAACCCACACCAATGATTCCGCGCAGAGCATAAATCGAAATATATACATAAGTAGCGGCACGGATTCCGCAGCCAAGAAAACTGTTGACAACGGAAGTCTGAAAATTCACTTTACTTTCTGTCGTCTGTGCATCGATACGACGTTCCAGAATAGAACGTTTGATCCTCAGGATCAAGTCGGAAAACCCATAAATCCGAACGTCCTTTCCAAGCTGATAGGATTCAAACGCTCCATTAATCCGCTCGCCTTCCGAGATTGCATTCAGTTTGGCATCATATGCCCTGTCGTTGAGGCGTGCGGAACGAAATGTGTGTGCCACCTTCAGTCCGAACAGAACAAGAATCGCAAGGAACAGGAACAATGAGAACAAATCGAACTCACTTGTTTGTGTCTGCACAATCCACAGCATTTCCGAAAAAATCCCAAAGGACAGACAGAAACTGATGATGGAAGACAGCAGATCAAATAATGTATATTTCAGACACCATGTCCCGTGACAGGATGATTTTGCATTCTGGATCTCCTGCCGTAAGGTGGTAACCCGCACAGATTCTACATCTGAAAGGTTCAGGCTATATGCCGCACGGTTCATGGCTTCCGTTTCACAGTCATTCAGAACGGCTGAAAAATCAGAAGCGAGTTTAGTCAATAAAGAAGAGACAATTCCCACCATCAAATCCGCTGTTACTGTAAACAGTGCGAGAAAAAGCAGTTTTCTCCAGTTCCGCGCCCCTGCAATTTCATCCAGAATGGCAGCGGACATCAGAAGATTAATATAGGGAAAAAGTGCGGTAAAGAGAATCCGCAGAAGAGAAATCACGTAAAACCGCGGACAAAGCCCGAATAAACGTTTCAGAGCCATGCAGTTGATGTTCCATTTACGCTTCATCTTTTTCCTCCTCCGCGGGATTTTCTTTATAATAGCGGCTTTGCACTTCATACATTTCGGCATATTTTCCGCCGCGCTTCAGAAGTTCTTCATGTGTTCCTTCTTCCAGAATACATCCATTTTCAAACAGGAGAATCCGGTCAGCAAACTGCGTGGATGCCAGTCTGTGTGAGATAAAGATTGACGTTTTTCCTTCTGAAAGCCGATGGTATTCCTCATAAATCTGCGATTCCCGGATCGGGTCAAGCGCAGCCGTAGGTTCGTCGAGAATTACAATGGGCGCATCTTTATAAAACGCGCGTGCCAGCATCAGACGCTGCTTTTCACCTCCGGACAGGTCGGTCGCATTTTCCATAATCCCTTTCATCAGGGGTGTGTCGATACCAAGCGGAAGCGCTCGGATTTTTTCTGCCAGTCCGCTTTGATCCAGAACAGTTTGCACACGCTTCCGGTCATATTCCGTTTGTGAGGAAATAAACTGTCCTATCGTGACCGGCAGCAGGTGGAAATCCTGAAAAACGACGGAAAACAATGAATAGTACTCATCAATGTTGTACTGCTCCACCGGCTCCCCGGCAACCCGGAGTTCACCAGATGTCACCGGATACAATCCGGTCAGCAGCTTTACAAGGGTTGTTTTTCCCGCACCGTTCACACCGACCAGTGCGATTTTTTCTCCCGCAGTGATCTTAAGATTCACATCACAGATCGTCGGAGTATCTGCACCGGGATATGTATAGGACACATTTTTCAGTTCGATCTCCGGCGGAACGGTCATATCGGGCAGAGGTATGCCCGCTCCATGATTCATGTGATCCTGCATCTCCAGATATTCACGATAATGACCGATCTCGTTTGCGCTGCGGTTGATCTGATTGACGGATTCCGAAAGATCTTCCAGCCATTTGGAAAACGAAACAATTGCCCCGAGATACAATGCAAAATCACCGACTGTAATAGTTCCACGATACAGCATCCAGATCAGGACAAGATAAGCGGCAGTGTCACGGATAAAAGCGAAAAACAGGTTGACCAGTGCCGCGATAAATTCACGTGCCGAAAGTTTCCGATCCGCTTTTCTTTTTTCCTCCGCTGCCTGCGAAAACAACTTTTGAATCCAGCCTGCCATTCCAAATGATTTGATATCTTTGAAATATTCAAATCGGAACGGCAGTCCTTCCAGAAAATATTTTCGGCGGTCAAGTGCGGAGCGGGTTTCACGCATTTTATCGGAATAATCCACATTCCACTTTCCCGTCCGATAAAGGATGTAGTTGGAGAGAACCAGCAGAATCACAACGATCGGTGACAGGGTCAGCAGGATGGAAGTATACGAGAAAATTCCGAGTACATTTCCGGCGAACAGTCCGAGATAAATCAGCAGAAAGTCCGTAGACGGCAGACCGGAGTGCAAATCTCCCAGAATCGCCTTGTAATTATTGTTGCTCTCCGGATCATCTGTATTAGCAAAATCCGTTGTCATGAATTTCTTCGTGATCTCCAGTTCCCAGCGTCCCGCGAACACGTAGTCCTTTGCCCAGACCCGCGCGCTGGCGTAAGAATCAAGAAGCTCAAGCAGCAGGATTCCTACGAAAAATGCGGCGACCGTTATAAGCAGGATGGTATATGAGACCTTTCCTTCGATCATGTCAATGATGACCTTGGGAAGGTAAATGCCGATCACAGAAATCGGGACAGCACTTAATTTTGAAATGATATAACACAAAAAGAAACGGCGATCCCATTGATAAATTTTACAGATCGCATAACGGATGTTGGACAAAATACGATTCACGATGTCCTCCTTTCGCGGAAAACCTGCTCCCATGTACCCTATCTGTACTAAGAATACCATACAATCTCTCATATTGGAAGGGATTTGAAGTTTGATGGACTTAATTTTAAATTAAGTTAGAGATTTTAGATTTACTTTCCGGTTTGGATGTGGTATTATAATATAAATTAAAACTGACAACAAATCGCAGGAGAAAACACCATGGCATTCGCAAATATCATAAAAGAACTCCGGCTCAAAGCCGGAATGACGCAGGACGAACTTGCGGAAACTCTCGGAATTACTTCACAGGCGATCTCACGCTGGGAAAACGGTGCCGCAACGCCGGATGTTCCGACCATCACCCGTCTGGCGTATATGTTTCGGGTTACATCGGATTATCTGCTCGATATCGACAGTGCACATGCGGAGCTGGAAATTGACGAAGTGCTTGAAAAAGTGTGGGGCATGGAAAAACGTGAAGCCGTCGAAACATTGCATGTACTGACGCAAAAATATCCGCGTCACACACGTATCATGCAGGTTCAGCGTTTTTTTCTGCACGCACTGTTCCAGATCGAACGTGAAGAGGAAAATGAAAAAGCCGCCAGACGGCACCTCAGTGAAGCGCTGAAACTGGCGGAATATCTTCTTGAACATGCGAAAACAATCAAGGAACGAAGCCGTGCGATCTACGATATTCTGCCACTCTACAAAGATGCAGGCAGAAAAAAACAGGCACAACAGCTTCTCGAAGAACTAACGGATTACAGTACGGTTCGTGAAAAAGCAATCATTGAGCTGTATGACGGAGAAGAAAAGATGAAACTGATGCAGGAAAATCTGTATTCTCTTATCGCACAGGTGGAATGGGAAACCTATATGCTGTCACTCGAAGACATGATCCCACGGGAAGAAAAAATCCGGATGCTTGAAAACGCCTTTCATGTTGCGGAAACAGCGATGCCGGAGGATAATCCGTGGTTTTACAGCTGGCAGCCGACGCACATTCCGTGGCAGCTTGCCAAACATTACAGTATGCTCGGAAAAACCGAGGATGCAATCCGCTGGCTTGAAGTCATGCGGGATACAGCTTTGAAAGATGAATTCAGCGGAGAACAGAAATTTCGTATGGGTTCTCCGCTGTTCACGGGATTTGAACTGAAACGGTATGGACATTCATGGGGGGCCGCATGGGTTCTCGACGTAATGGGAGACGATTATTTCGACAACATTCGCAATGACCCTCGATTTGCTGAAATTCAGAGACAACTGCAAAATGTTTGAGACATCTCACTTCCGTCCGCGCCCCACATTTCCGGTCAGCCTGGACTTTTTCAGAATCTTAATAAACCACCGGAATTCCTCCTCGGTCAGCTTCCGGTAGTCAATCTGAAGCTGTTTGCAGTACAGGATCAGCTGCTTCTCAAGCTTACTCCCTTTGAAGTTGGCGATCTCTTCAAGGTCTTTCTTCATCTGCTCTGCCACGGAAACCTCCGGCGCACTCACACTGTCATGCTTATGCGCCGTACGAAGGTCACGGATGATCCCGTCAATATCTTCGTGAACCACATAGCTGAAATACTCATGATCGTCAATGTGCGCGGCTTCCAGTACCCGCAGATGCGGATCGTCCTTGTCGGGATTGTGTTTTTCGATCAGTTCATTCCGCACCACATCAATCCATGCGTTCAGATTCTGAATCTGCATCCCGGCAATGTTGTCCACATAAATTTCGATATCCGCAAGCAGACGCCGGAAGTTTTCATGTCCGATCATTTCACACAGCAGACGGTTATTCAGTTTCCCGCTTTTCAATATTTCTATCGTTTCATCCTGCAAGTGCAGCTCCGTCAGAGCGGCATTTGCGGGATTTTTGTTTTCCGACAGTCCGAGAAGATAGTCCGCCGTCACACCGTAAAACTTTGCCAGAATCACAATGTTGTGATGACTGATGTCCTTGTAATCGTTCGTCTCATAGTTGCCGAGTGCGGAGCGGGAAATCCCGGTCTGATCCGCAAGCTCTTCAAGCGTCAGACCTCTCTCAACACGCAGGTCTTTCAGCTTTTCCTGTATCGTAAGTGCCGCAAACATTCTGAATCCTCCCCGTACAATATTTTTCGATTCCAAACTTTTTTCCGCATAATAAAACGACCCGACGGAGTGCGCATCATCTGCGATACTTCGCATCACGAGAGGCGTGTCGGGTTCTGTTGCATTTATTATATCCCCCATTTATCCGAAAGTCAACATTAAAATTCCAAAAGCGTGGAAATCCACGTTTTTTCCTCGAAAATCCTACCTTTTGGATATACGGCACAGCTCTGATCTTTCTGTTAAAATACATATACCACAGCCGAACACGTACGGGAAAGTCGGGTTCGGGGAAAGGTACAGCCGATTTCAACACATTTTGTCAAAGAAAGGAAGAATCTATGTCCAACAAATCCATCATCGAAAAACTCCTCGCAGAAAAGTCCGCCAATCTGGAAGAAATCCGTCAGCTTGAAAACCATCAGAAGATTCTGATCAACCGCGAACGCGATCAGGAACGCCGCGACCGTACCCACCGTCTGATTGAAAAAGGCGCGATCATCGAAAGCCTCTATCCTCACACCATCGACATGTCAGGCGAGGAGTTCAAAACATTTCTTCTGAATCTGCCCGATGAAGAAAATCCGCTCTGAGTTCAGACAAACTCTATCCCTTGGGACAAGGGCGCACTTATATACCACATCTTGTGGCAGTGCAAAGGCAGGTGACTGCCGTCACGATGGGAGTCTCCCATACCCAATAACCGAAGGAAGGTGATACCGCAATCTATCATTGCAGTATACAGATCATCGGACGTACCCGCGGCAGAAGCGCCGTTGCCGCAGCCGCTTACCGGAGCGGTGAAAAGCTGACGAATCACTGGGATGGTCTGATACACGATTACACTAAGAAGGGCGGCGTAATCCATTCCGAAATCATGATCCCGTCTCACGCACCACCGGAGTTTGCTGACCGGTCTGTACTCTGGAATACCGTTGAAGAAGTCGAGAAAAGCCGTAAGGCGCAGCTTGCCCGTGAAATCAACATCGCGCTTCCGGCAGAACTGCCACGCAAACAGCAGATCGAGCTTGTCCGGGAATACTGCCGTGACACTTTTGTTTCCTTCGGAATGTGTGCGGACTTCGCCATTCATGATACCGGCACAGGGAATCCTCACGCTCATATCATGCTTACCATGCGCCCACTCAAGGAAGATGGAACATGGGACGACAAGCAGCGGAAAGTCTGCCGTCTGGATGAGAACGGCCAGAAAATCTACGATCCCGTAAAACGGCAGTATGACTGTGATTCCGTCCCGACAACTGACTGGAACGAGCACAGCAAAGCGGAGGAATGGCGGGCAGCGTGGGCAAACCTGACCAACAAATATCTGGAACAAAACGGAATTCAAGTTCGTGTCGATCATCGGAGTTACAAACGGCAGGGCATCGAACAGATACCAACCATCCACCTTGGTACAGCGGCGACGCAGATGGAACGCCGCGGCATCCGAACCGAAAAAGGCGATATCAATCGTCAGATCGCCGCCGACAATAAGCTCCTGCGTGAGATCAAAGCACGTCTCGGAAAACTGTATCACAAAACAGCACCGGACAAAGAAAATGTCCGGGAAATCGACCTTCTCGAACTTCTTGAAAAAGCATCACAGACCGACGCGAAATCCCACAAAGGCAAAGTCGCCGCACTTCAGCGATATGCAGATACGTTCGATTTCATCCGGCATCATAATATCCGTTCTCCCGCCGATCTGCATAACATCGTAAAATCCATGAACGCCGATTACTACGCGCTCCGGAGCGAGATCGTACAGACGGAAAACAAAATCGCTTCCTGCGAAGAACGGATCACGATGATGAAAAATTACAGCGACACCAAGCACATCCGCAAACAGCTCGATTCGCTGAAACCTAAAAAACGCGCAGTTTTCACCGAGGAACATCGTGCGGAACTGATCCTGTTTGACGCAGCAGTGAATTACCTCGACGAACTGAAACAGTCAGGTGAAAAGATCCAGCCGAAGAAATGGCAGCAGGAAATCGACCGCCTGACCGCACAGAAAAATGATTTGTACCGCAAAATGCACGCTATGCGTGACGAATTGAAAACAGCCGAACGGGTAAAAAAATTCACTGATGAAATCATACGTCACGAAAATACACGAACGACAACAAAAGACATCGCAGCTATCTGATCGGTAAAACAGGGACAGGCATCCCTTGCAGAACAGAGAGATTCCGCCGTGGGACAGGAGTATGGTCAACAAAATTAACCTTCTGTTCCGCGGATACCTGTTCCCAAAATCCACCGAAAAATCAACAGCAAAGTGAGGTGAAACCGAGCATATAATCTGTTCCATTCCGTAAAATCCCAGATCACAACCCGTCAGGCGGCAGAACACTACGGCCTGACAGTAAAAAGCAACGGCATGACCTGCTGTCCGTTTCATGATGACCGGCATCCTTCCATGAAAGTGGACGAACGCTTTTACTGTTTCGGATGTCAGGAAACGGGCGACGTAATTGACTTCACCGCAAAACTGTTCCATCTTCGGAATTATGAAGCGGCACAGAAACTGATACAGGATTTCGGACTTTCCGTAGATAAAAATCCGACACCATCTGTCCTGACCAAACTTCAATGTCAGCCCGACATCATCCATCACACCTTCCGCATATTGAGCGACTACATAAAGATGCTGGAGGAATGGCAGAGCATCTACGCCCCGAAATCACCGCAGGAACCGCTCCACCCATATTTCATAACAGCACTGAAGCACCTCGACAAATTACGATACTATCAGGACATCTTCATTCACGGATCAAAAGACGAACAAACCGAACTTACCAGCGAACTACAGGAGGATGTAAAAAGATTTGAACGAGAAATCCGAACATACCGAAACTCTCTCTCCCGCCATGACCGCAATTCTGCCGCCGCCCGCAGAACCAACGGAGTTGGTTCAATGGTGGGATGGAAAGAAAATCGACGAAGTAAAATTCTGTGCTGAATTTCTGAAAAAACATCCCATGATTTCAATCAACGATACATTCTTCACCGCAGATGGCAGAGTTACCGATGAAAACAAGCTGAAAAAGGAAATTCTTGATTACATCAAGCCCTATGTGACCTCCGGCATCGCCAAACGTGCAGCAAATCTGCTGGACACCCTGCGGGTGGAATGTTACTCGGAACCTTTGCCGGTACACACGGACCGGATTCATCTTGCCAACGGAACTCTGTTTCTGAACGGAACATTCACGGAAGAGAAAGATTATTGTCTGAACCGTCTGCCGGTAAAATACAATCCCGCCGCACTGCCGCCGGAAAAATGGCTGAACTTTCTCTCAGAACTGCTGTATCCCGAAGATATCCCCACTTTGCAGGAATACATGGGCTACTGTCTGATTCCCTCAACCCGTGGACAGAAAATGCTGTTCCTGACCGGCAAAGGCGGCGAAGGAAAATCCCGCATCGGTCTGGTCATGCGCGCACTTCTCGGTATCAACATGAATACCGGTAGTATTGCCAAGGTGGAAACCAGTCCATTTGCAAGAGCCGACCTTGAGCATGAACTTGTAATGGTAGACGACGATATGAAACTGGAAGCTCTGCCGCAGACGAACTACATCAAATCCATCGTCACAGCGGAACTTCCGATGGACCTGGAGAAGAAGGGAAAGCAGAGCTATCAAGGCAGCCTGTATGTCCGGTTCATGGTGTTCGGCAACGGGACAATGAAATCCCTTTATGACAAAAGCGAAGGATTCTTCCGCCGTCAGCTCATCCTGTCCGCCAGAGAGAAACCGAAGAACAGAGACGATGATCCGTTTATTGCAGACAAAATGTGCGGCGAAGCCGAAGGAATTTTTCTGTGGGCACTGGCTGGTCTGAAACGTCTGATCGGGAACAACTACAAATTCACCGTAAGCAGCCGTACGGAGACAAACATGGAAACCGCAATCCGCGAGGGCAACAATATCATTGAGTTCATGGCTTCCACAGGATATTTCGAATTCAAAGCCGATTCGGAGATCACATCCAAGGAACTGTATGCCATCTATGAAATGTGGTACGACGACAATGCCTACAAGGCAGTCGCCGCAAAAACGTTCGGAAATTATCTGACCCAGCATGAACGGGACTATAACCTTGAGTATCACAACAATGTGAGAAACGCCGCAGGAAAACGTGTGTGGGGATACTGGGGAATTCAGCCGCTGGTGAAAGTTTATCCGTAAAAAGAAAACAACCTGAAATGATACGTACCATACATACCGAACATACACAGAAGCGGAACCCTTTCTCCTGTTCCGGTATTCCGGTATGTGTGTACGTATGGTATGTATCTCTGACACTTTATTTTTATTCTGAGGAGGAATCTGATGATCGAAATCTGTTCTTATGACCCGATCGACCTGTATGCCTGTTTTGATATGATATTCTCCCCGCCGGAGGATTTTATAGAGGAATCCCGGAAATACCGGGAGGAGCTCGAACGTCGGTACGCGGAAAAACAGAACGCCGTGCCGGTCTTCTATATAACGGATGAAACAGGAACAGAATACTTTTATCACGGCAGCAGCAAAATCAAGGTCTCCGAACATTTCAGCAACAAAGGAAAAACGCTTGAAACCCTTCTTGAAGATGTAATCCAGTACACGGCAAACGGACGCAGTGCAGGAAAACCCGCGGCTTGTTCATAATATATGATGGAAGCAAATCCGCGCTTATGGTATAATGGAAATGTATTGTAAGCGTGGGTTGTTTCATGAAAAAGGAGGATTTACAGAATGAAACAGCTTTACAATACCGCACTTTATATGAGACTCAGCCGTGATGATGAAACCTACGGAGACAGCGTCAGCATTGAAAGCCAGCGGATCATCCTTCAGCAGTATGCAAGAGAACATGATCTTCATGTGATCGGCGAATATATTGATGATGGATGGAGCGGCACCAATTTCGACCGTCCGAACTTTCAGCGGATGATGAACGATGTAGAGCATGGAAAGATCAATTGTATCGTAACCAAAGACCTCAGTCGTTTTGGACGTGAACATATTGAGATGGACTATTACCTTGAAATCCTGTTTCCTGAAAAGCGTGTCCGATACATCGCCATTGCTGAAAACGAAGATACTGAGAAAGGACTCAGCGATTTTGTTCCGTTTAAGAATCTGTTCAATGAATGGTACGCGAAAGATACCAGCCGTAAAGTGAAGACAGCTTTTCATGCCCACTTTTCAGAAGGTGAACATATTTGCGTCAATGCACCGCTGGGCTATAAAAAGAACCCCGTCCGAAGAAACACCCTCATTATTAACAAGGAAACCAGTTGGATCATCGAAAAAATTTTCGAACTTGCTGTTCATGGAGACGGTGCGTCAAAAATCATGAAAATTTTAACACAGGAACATATTCCAACTCCCGGGTGGTTCTGTTATCAGGAGACCGGTGCCTTTCGCGCAAGTTTTGAAAACAAACCGGAGTCTAAAATATATCAGTGGAATGAATCACAGGTCAAAAAAATTCTGAAAGATGAAACCTACATAGGAAATACTATTCATTATCGTCAGAGAAGAATTTCGTATAAAAATCAGAAGAAGATAAGAAACCCAGAAGAAGCATGGTATCGTGTAGAAAACACACATGAAGCCATCATCTCCAAGGAAATTTTCAATCAGGTACAGGAACAAATCGCTAATCGACGACGTTGTATGCGTGATGGAACTTCACAAATTTTCTCTGGTTTGTTGAAATGCCCGGATTGTGGACTATCTCTCCGATGTGCGACACATTACTGTTGTAATGTGCCGTACAAATATTTTACATGTTCGGGATATTCAAGATTTGGTTCAGAGCATTGTTCGTCCCACTATATCCGCTACGATACCCTGTATCCCTATGTACTCTCCAGAATTCAATATTGGGCAAATCGAGCAGAAATAGATGAAACTGAACTTTTAGAGTATCTGAAAAAAACAACCTCTGCTGAGAGTTCAGATGTACTCAAGAAACTTTATTCTGAACAAGATAGAGCAGAAAAACGGAAAACAGAAGTCGATCATCTGTTCTCAAAAATATATGAAGACTGGGTAACAGGAACTCTTTCTGAATATAACTTTACAATGCTGTCTCAAAAATATCAAAAAGAACAAAGTGAACTGGATAATAAAATCAGTAAATTAAAGAATGATATCGCCTCATCCGAAAAAAATCAAGATAATGCCGACCATTGGTTAACATTGATCAAACAGTACTCTCATCCTACAGAATTAACTGCAGAACTACTTAATACTCTGATAAAAAAGATTGAAATTCATGAACCACTGAAACTGGAAGATGGTACAAAAGAATATCAGATCGACATTTACTATCGTTTCATTGGAAAGATTGATTAACTCTATACATCCTTAACTATGGGAAAACGGAGCGGCTTCTCCCGACAACACCGTCATCAAAAAGCTCGCCTACCTCTTTGACGTGACGACCGACTATCTTCTCGAAGTCGATCCCGTCCGGATGCAGGACAATATCCGCGAAACCATCGAAAAAGCAAACGCTGCCGAACCCGAAGAAGCCGCAGAACTGCTCCGCGCCGCACTGGTCGATTATCCGCGGAACAAAGACCTCATGGCCGCCCTGTCCGGATGCCTGTACTACCGCATATACAACCATATGGACGATCATCTCCGCGGAGACAGAAAGGCGAAGAAAATTCTCGAAGAAGCCCTCGCCCTGTCGGAATTCCTGTATGAAAACGGACACGAAGACGTCTATACCCTGCTCGGAATGTACCGCGACACCGGAATGATCGACAAGGGGAAAGAACTGCTGAAAACGCTCCCCGGATACGACCGCGTACGTCAGGAAATGGCGATCGAACTGGCGGAAGGGGACGAAAAAGTCCGTCTGATGCAGGAAAATGCCTACACTCTGCTGACCAAACTGAACTGGCAGGTGTATATGCTCTCGCTGGAATCCGAAACCTTCTCCCGTGAACAGCGGATTGTCATGCTGGAGCAGATGTATGAAGCCAACCGCGCACTGATGCCGGATGACCGCGAATGCTTCTTCAACTGGCAGCCGACACACCTCCCGTGGCAGCTTGCGAAGCATTACAGCCTGTCCGGAAACGCAGACAAAGCAATGCACTGGCTTGACGTCATGCGGAAATCCTGTACCCTCGAAAACGACCGTTTCCGTCTGAAATCCACGGCTTTCGCCGGACTGGAACTCACGCGGAACGGAAGATGGGGCACCGACTGGATGCTCGACGTCATGGGCGACCCCTACTTCGACAACATCCGCAATGACCCGCGTTTCACGGCAATGTACGACGAACTGAAATCCGAAAATTAAACAAAAAATCCCGCACAGACTCACATCCCATAAAGTCTGCACGGAACTCTGTCCCATTTATCCAGTATAAAGCTTTTTGAAAGGGG
>JBGVOJ010000699.1:0-4729 GCA_045126415.1 Eubacteriales bacterium
TTTTTGAGGAAAAATTTTACCCGCACCCTTCCAAAAACCTTTTTAAACGAGGAAAATAAATGAGATTTTGGTTAAGATTGAAGGAATGTACGGCGGTGGTTCTGCTGGCGGTGATGCTTGGCGGGTGTGTGCTGCGGGATGCTTCGGGAGTTGACGGTGTGACGGAAACCGGTTTGCCGGAAACGGCGGCTGCGGCTGTGCCGGAAATTGTCGAAGAACCGGACGAAACTGCGACGGAAACGGAAGTTTCCGCGACGGTGGAGCTGCCCGTTCTGCTGGCTTCGCCTGTGCCGGAGGTGCCGGAGACTGAACCGGTACCCGAACCGGAGCCGGTGCCGGAAGTGATTCCGGAGACGCCCGAACAGGTGCGCGAACGGCGGATTTCCGAGGAGCTGGCGAAGATGACCGCCAGAGAAAAGCTCGGGCAGATGTTCATGCCGGCGTACAATGACACGACAGTGGCGGGGATTGCGGACTATGCGTTCGGGGCATACATTCTGTTTGCGGCGAATTTTGAGTATGAGACCGTGGACAGTTTATCCGCGAAGATGGCGGCGCTGCAGGAGCAGGCGAAGTACGGTCTGCTGACGGCAGTGGACGAGGAAGGCGGCACGGTGACGCGCATCAGCCGGTTCCCGCAGTACCGTGCGGAAAAATTCAAGTCGCCGCGGACGCTGTATTCGTGGGGCGGCATGGAAGCGATCAGGAAAGACGCGGCGGAAAAGGCGGCGCTGCTCCACTCACTCGGGATGAATCTGAACATGGCGCCGGTGGCGGACATTTCGGTGAACGAAAGTGACTTCATGTACTGGCGTTCGGTCGGGCTTGACGCGGAAGGAACGGCGGAATTCGTGCGGACGGTGATCCGTGAAGGGAAAACGGGCGGCATCGGCAGTGTGGCGAAGCACTTCCCGGGCTACGGCAGTGTGGCGGACACGCACACGGGCATGGCTTATGACAACCGGACGCTGGACGAACTGCGTGCAAGCGATTTTGTCCCGTTTACGGCGGCGATTGAGGAAGGCGTGGATGCGATTCTTGTGTCGCACATCATCACGACTTCGATTGACGCGGAAAAACCGGCGTCGGTTTCGGCGAAGACGGTGGCTCTGCTCCGGGACGAACTGAAGTATGACGGCATCATCATGACGGACGACCTCGCGATGTCCGGCATCACGGACTACTGCACGACGGGGAACGCGGCTCTCGAAGCGATTCTCGCCGGATGCGATATGCTCTGCTGCTCGAACTGGGATATCCAGTATCCGGCGGTCTGGCAGGCGGTCGAAAACGGCGTCATCACGGAGGAACGCCTCAACGAATCGGCGGCGCGGATCCTGCGCGTGAAGTACGACATGGGACTGTGGGAATAAGGAAAATTGTGGGGAAAAACTTTTTTGAAAAAAAGTTTTTCCCCATTGAACTAATGTTTTTAATTTATCCGTTTGTTTTGCCGGAAGGACGGCAGGTCAAAGCGTTATTCTTCCATTTTGTACGCCTTCTTCAGCGTCTTGTTCAGACCGCGATCCAGAGCTTTCTCGACTTTCTGATAGGCGGACGCGAGATCCGTCGACTGGTTCAGCAGCATGTCGCGGAATTTGTAGCATAAGCGCTGGAAGACGCTTTCGCCAAACTGGAAGGAGAAGTCAAACGCACGTCCTTCCATGACAAGTTCGACCATTTCGGCCGTCGTCGGGTCGGAGGAGTATTTGCCCTTCAGTGCCGTGTCGTAGTAGATCGGGAATACCTGCTTGTAGGATTCCGCACAGAGTGCTTCGTATATCGTCGTGACAAATTCGATGTTTTCTTCCGACGTCAGAGGAAGTCCGAATACCGTGAACTGGTCGTCTGCGTTTGTGTAGTAGCCTTTCTGCGCAGTGTCCCACTTCGGGTACGGAAGTATGATGTAGGTCGCTTCCATGTCGCGGAGCTGGTTGTACGCCGCAAAGAAACGAAGCGGTGCCATGACGAGTTTGTTGTTGAGGAAGTAGGTCTGTTCTTCGTAGTCTGCGTTCAGAATGTTGAATGCGGTCGGATTGTAGTGCCAGCTGACCAGTTTTTCAATAATAGAGGCGTTCTTTTCGGTCATGAAGGTCAGGGTGATCTGGGTGTCGTTCGTGATTTCGCAGACCTTGCTGCCGAATGCGGTCATCCATACGTCGGCGGGGTTTTCGATTTTATAGCCGAAGCCGTACACGTCGTCGTCGTCGGTCTTGCCGTTCCCGTTTTTATCCACGTACATCGCGGAGGTGATTTCGATCATCTTGTCAATCGTCCATTCGTTTTCACGGATGAGGTTGTAGATGTCCTCCGTGCTGTAGCCGTAGTCCGTAAGAAGGTCGGCGTTGGCGAAGATGGCGTAAGTGAACGTCATCGAGGAGATGGAAAGGTCGGAACAGATCGCGTAGAGGATGTTGTTGAGGGTCGCGCCGTCGTTCGCGGAGCGGTTGTGCCACGGCTGGGTCAGATCGACGTTCGGAACGTCCGTCCAGTCCATGAGTACGCCTGCGTTGATCGGTACGTAGGCGAGGTAGTCGTGGAAACCGACGATGTCATAGTCCGGTGTACCGGCGGTAACGAAGGTTTTGATGTCCTGATGCGGAGAACCGCTCTGCATGACGCTGATTTTGGTGTCAAAACGTTCTTCCACGGTCAGGTTGCGATTGTATACGGCGTCGTTGCAGGCGTCGCCGGTGAGTTCTTCCGCGACGATTTCGAGGGAGTAGTCAAAGCCGGTTTCTCCGCCGGGGCGGGTGAGGACGCGGAATTCCTGACCGTCGAAGGTCACTTCGGGAAGATTATCGGGAAGCAGCTGACGCTGTTCAATTTCGGAGAGGGTTTCTTCTTCCTCTGCGGCGGCCGCTTCGTCGCCTTCGGGGATTTCAGCGGGATCGGGAGTCGTCTGTGCCGCATCTTCGGCAGCGGGATCGGCGGCAGATTCGCTGCAGGCCGTCAGAGACGAGGCGGACGAGAGCATGAGGACGGCAAGCATGAGGGACAGGATGCGTTTTTTCATTATACTATTTTCCTCCGTGATAGAATAGGGCATTTTTTTCAGTTGGTATAAATAATATGTACTTAATATTGTATATCCATATATTTGTGAAATCAAGGGGAAATCTGTACAAAAAATATGTTGTATTTCTATACAATACAACAGCCGCAAAAAAACCTTCCCGGATCAAAAAGGTTTGGGAAGGTTCGAGACTTGCTTCGCAAGTCTCAGGGGAAACTTTTTTCAAAAAGCTTCAATCTATAAAAAGAAACAAGGTACGGCTGAAATTTTTCGTACAAACGATTTCAGCTGTACCTTGTTTTTCTTTTTTTGTCCAAAAAGGTTTTTGGGAGGGTGCGGGTACCCATTTTACTCAAAAAAGGGTTCCCGCGAAAACTCAAAACTCCACAGCCCCTTCGAAGATGGAGTCGTCCACTTCGGAGAGGGAGAAGATGGACTTCGGGCCGGGTTCGCGCTTGATCCACATGCCGTCGGTGAAGTCGGGGATGGCGACGGTGGCGCTGCCCATGGAGATGGATTCTTCCGACAGGAGAGCGACGGCCATGAGGGTCGCGGAGTCGTAGACGTCGATCGGAGTCTGAATCTTACGGCGTACCGCTTCGAGGAACGCGCGCATGACGAGCCAGTCCATGCCGCCGTGACCGCCGGTGAAGTCCGCTGCTTTGGTCTTTTTCCAGAGCGGATGCTCGAATTCTTCCCAGTAGTTTGCCATCGGTTCCCATACTTCGCCGTTGGTGCGGCCTTCGATGTGGAGCGCGTGGAGGTCTTCCATCCAGATACCGCAGGTACCCTGCACGCGGCCGCCGCGGGAGTACGGTCTCGGAGAACTGGTATCGTGCGTGAGAACGATCGTTTCGCCGTTCGCGCAGCGGATCGTGGTCGTGACGATATCACCGAGCTTGAAGTCCGCGTTTGCGAAGGGATGATCGGGACCGAATTTGTCGTTGACATACTTCTTCAGGCCGCGCGACTTCGTTGCCATGGAGTTGAGGCTCATGAGGCGGTTGCCGCGGTTGATGTCGAGGTAGGTCATGATCGGGCCGAGTTCGTGGGTCGGGTAGAGTTCCGCGTTGCGGTGGAGGTAGTGCCATGCGCGTTCGTGGTCGCGGCTGAAGGAGTTCGCAACGCCGCGGAGGTCGTGCTGGTAGCCGCCCTGACAGTGCAGGAGTTCGCCGAACAGACCTTTTTTGATCATGTTGAGGACGGTCATTTCCTCGCGGTTGTAGCAGCAGTTTTCCATGAGCATACAGGGAACGCCCGTTTCTTCGTAGGTGCGGACGAGGTCCCAGCACTGCCGGATCGACTGCGCGGGACCGACTTCGAACGCGGCATACTTGCCCTTCTTCATCGCGGCGATGGCGATTTTGACGTGGTCGTTCCAGTAGGTCGTGATCATGACGGCTTCGCTGCCGTCGTCACGGTTAATGACGTCCTGCCATTTCGTCGTGCCGTAGACGTCGTGACCGTAGCGGTCGGCGCACATCCTGCGTCCGCGTTCCATGCGGTCCTCGAATTTGTCGCACACGGCGGTGATTTCGACGTCTTCCATTTTCAGAAGTTCGCCGAGCCACCACGTACCGCGTCCGCCGAGCCCGATGATCGACATTTTGATGGTTTTCATGGATAGAAACCTCCTTTATAAAATGGGGATTCTCGGGGAAAACTTTTTTGAAAAAAAGTTTTCCCCGACCCCCTTTCAAAAAACTTCAATCC
>JBGVOJ010000700.1:0-6630 GCA_045126415.1 Eubacteriales bacterium
AAATGGACAAAGATAATCTGATCACCCTGACAGACGAGGGCATGGGCATCGCGCAGAAGGTGTTCAACCGCCACCGGGTCATCACGCGCTTCCTCATGCAGATCGGCGTGAACGAAGAAGACGCAAAAAACGATGCCTGCAAGATCGAACATCACCTGAGCGACGAATCCTTCGAAGCCATCAAGAGATTGTATGAGACTTTATGAACATCGGGGAGGGACTTTTTGAAAAAAAGTCCGTCCCCGATGTATTTTTGTTTACAGACACTCACGGAAGCGTGTTTTCAGATTCCGTGAGATGGCGGAAAGAAGCGGTGTAATGTCCGGTTCCGTTCTGACAGGAAAGGACACATCCGGAGGCGTGTTTTTGAACTCCGGCTCAACAAGCGTGTACGGGGCTTCTGAGAGACACAAGCGGTAATACCACTCCACATACCATGGACGCTTCTTATCGTCCCTGTGGCGCTTGTAGACGCTCATGCGCGATTGGATGCGGATGAGATCGTGCGGAGATGCTTCGCAGAGGTAACGGATGACGACCAGATTGGTGTCGAAGCATTCGCCGACGCCGTCGTCTTCATTGCCGAAGCAGGTGTGGTACAGCCGTTCCAGCGTGGCTTCCGTCATTGCGCGCACGTCATAGTTATCCGGAGCAAATCTGTGCAGCAGGCGGAGGATTTCCAGTTCGTACATGTTGGCGGAGAGGATGTGCGTTTTCGGTGTCTGACCGAGGATGGTTTTGTACTTCTTGCCATCGTTGTACGGCGGGACGTGAAAATCCGGGTACATCCGCATGCCCTGCACGTTGCGGTTGTCCGGGAATTTTACGCCCAGATAAAACCGTTTGCGCTGTTCGGGAGTGCTCCGTGCTGCCAGCAGCTCCGAAACGATCCTGCGCTTTTGTGCGGCCGACAGGCTGTCCTCCGACGGATGCTGGATCAGGTAGTGGTTGGTACGGATCATCAGCTCATACGCGGTCATGGCGGTTCTCCTTTGAGACACGAAATACTGTTCGTTTTATGGTACTATAAAACGGGTGCTATGTCAAGAGGAAAACGGCGAATTTTATAAGAAATTTCCGTTTTTTTCTTGACATACCACACCCGATGTGGTACAATAAAAAACGAACGAGATTTCGTATAAAATGAGTGTATAAAGGAGAAGCAATGCGGATCACAAGAATTTACAGACAGTATTTTCCCGCGCGCCGTTTCATTGGGAAGAAGTACGGGGATACCGACCGCGTGAACGGGAGTTTCGGTACAAAATGGGGAGAATTTTTCGGGAACGGATGGTTTGAAGTTCTGGAATCTGCTGCCGTCTCCTCGGTTGAAGAGGGATATGAAGACGGCGGTGCGTATATCGGGCTGATGCGGTGCAGGGACGGCGAACCGTTCGAATACTGGGTGGGGATGTTCCTGCCGCCGGACACGCCGGTTCCGGAAGGGTTTGAATCCCGGGATTTTTCGGAAGGCGAACTCGGCGTCGGCTGGGTGTATGGTCCGGAATGGGATTTGTACGGTCATGAATCGGACGTTGCGGCAAAGCTCACTGAGGAAGGGATGTGCATCCGGAACGACGGATCGGGTGCGTGCTGGTTCTTCGAACGCTACGGCTGCCCGCGTTTCACGACGCCGGACAAGGAGGGGAACGTCATTCTCGATATTGGATTTTTTGTGGAATAAACGATGGAAACAACAATGAACGAAATGGAAAAAGTCCCTGATCACAGGGACTTTTTGGCGTGCGGTTTGGGCTGATAACTGATTTCGTTGACAGAGTAGACGGTGATGAACGCTGTGGGATCGATCTTTTTGACGTAATCCATCAGCTTTTTGTATTCCTGCTTGTCCACGATCGTGATGATCTCTCTGCGCACCATGTTGTCGTACGCGCCGGTGGCTTCGTACAGGGACGCGCCGCTGTGCAGTTCGTGGAGGATGAACTGCGTGATTTCGTCCACCTTGGGAGAGAGGATGCAGACACGGCGTTTGAGGTTCAGACCGAAGATGAAGTGATCCACGATGATTCCGCCGAAATATGTACCGATTACGCTGAGAACGACGGTTTTGGTGTCGTAACAGATGGCAGAGGAGAGTGCGACGAACATACCGGAGACAGACATTGCCTGCCCGAGATCCATCCGCAGATAGTGGTTCATCAGCTTTGCCACGATGTCCAGCCCGCCGGAAGAGGCGTTGCAGGAAAAGAGGAGCGCGAGACCGATGCCGACCGTGAGGATGTAGCCGATGGTATCAAGAAACGGGTCAGCGGTGAGAGACTGGAAATCCGGAAACACGATTTCGTATACGCGCAGGATGGCAGGGAGCAGGATGGAGGAGTACACGGTTTTGACACCGAATTCCGGCCCAATCAGCAGGAAACCGATGATCAGGAGCACAATGTTCAGCAGGAACGTGATGGCGGAGACGGGAAGGGGGATGAAATTGCTGATCACGAGGGCGAGTGCGGACCCGCTCCCGACGATGACATGGCTCGGCATCATGAAGAAGTATACCGCGGCGGCGATAATGGCAGTACCGACGGTGATGATAAGAAATTCGCGGACGGATCGTTTGTTGATCATGGCACATTCCTCGGAAGGATAAATAAAGTAAAAACGAGAACCGTAACAACGATTCTCGTTCTAATCGGAGTGACTGGATTCGAACCAGCGGCCTCTTGGTCCCGAATTAAGGTAGAACCGTTTGATATCATTTGATATTTTTTGATATTCTACTATATAATGAAGGGTTTTGTCAATATGGTGGTGATATATTGTGATATCTTTTTATGTCTTTTTGAGTCGTAGTTGAATTATTGTTGAATTCATTAAATGGATATTTCTGGAATACAGACAACGGCAGGACATTCCGTCTCAGAACCGTCCCGCCGCCGTTGCTTTATTCTTCGATGTTTGTGATAATCGCTTTAAGCGTATCCATCACGCCCCGCTGCACCTCTGCCGGAAGTGTGAGGAACAGTTCATCCATTACGCCGCTGATCTCCGCGTCTGTCGTGTCCTCGCCGAACCGCTTGGAAACGGTCAACAGTTGATTGGTAGCTTCGATCACTTTTCCCCGCACCTCCTCAGGAAGTTTTACCCATACGGAAACGACAGCATCGACGGTTGCGGTATTAATGTTTACAGACATAATTTTTTCTCCTTATTTTCTGTGATTTTTGATTTATTCTTGATTTTCCCGCCGGAGATGTGGTATAATATCCACACCTCCTTCGGGATGGTGTCGAGCCTCATACATAATCGCTTTGGTCGGTTGGTTATGTATGGGCTTTTTCTTTATACCTCGATGGGCTGTACCTGAGATTCACCGAAGTAGGAGGTGATCCGTGTGCCTTTCTTCGTGGTGGGATCGAGCAGGACTGCCTTGAACAGTGCTTTGCTTTCGCGGATCACCTCGAAACCGAGATTCTTCCATCCTGCCCATGTGTGGGTGACTTCTGCGGTACCGGCGGCCGCCTTTGCTTCGTTGTAGGCTCTGGCGTTCGCCCATGCCATCCGGAGTGCGTCGCCGAAGGTGATTCCTTCGACCTTGCGGTAGATGCTCCATGCGCTGTGCATGATGCTCTTCAGACTGTACTTTTTCATGTTGTTTCTCCTTGAATTGATTTGGGGGCTGTTCCTCCGATTCCCGAGACTGTTTCAGATGTTGCCTTGCTCACGTTCGTTTCCGGCGGTATCTCGGAGGGGGAGAGGGCTTCCGGCGTTGTTGCCGTCTGTGACTTGTTTCCACAGGTTTGCTCTCTCCCTTTGATGTATATATTATACACCCATTCCGTGTGAATGTCAATGCACGATATACATAAGTTTTGGGTGAATGTTTTGTTTATTTAGTCACTTGATTTGAGTGTATGAATGTGGTATAATATTATTATAAAATAAGGGAGGTGCCTATGCCAATAAAATATAAAATTGACATCATAGAAGCTCTCAAAGAGCAGGGGTTCACAAGTTACCGAATCCGGAAGGAAAAGATTATCGGGGAACGGCAGATGCAACAGATCAGAGATGGGGAAATCGTGTCGATTGCTTGTCTGACAAAACTCTGTGAACTGCTGAACTGTCAGCCCGGAGATATCCTCGAATATGTGCCGGAAGAAGAAAATCCCTCTTGACAAAATGGGATATATCACATATAATATAGTATATAACACATACTAAGGAGAGACATGGGACACTTTGAGGTAGAATTCTTTGAAAAGTCTGACGGTACATTTCCGGCGGAAGAGTTTATACTGGCACAAGATACAAAAATGCGTGTGAAGCTGTTCCGGCTTCTCGAACTTCTTGAAATTGAAGGAAACAATCTGCGCGAACCATATTCCAAATCCCTTGGTGACGGTATTTTTGAAATCCGCGCGAAACAGGGGACGGACATCCCCCGCGTTCTGTATTTCTTCGTTGTCGGGAAGAAGATCATCCTCACCAACGGGTTTGTGAAGAAAACGCAGAAAACCCCGCCTCAGGAAATCGAAACCGCAAAGAAGTATCGTGCAGAGTATGAACAGCGAAGGGAGAAATAACCATGGGAAAGAATTTCCGTGAAACGCTGAACGAACAGATGAAAGACGCTGCTTTTAAAGCAGAATGGGACGCAACGGAAGCAGAGTATCAGCTCATTAAAACCATGCTTGAAGCAAGACAGCGGAAGGATATCACGCAGAAGCAGCTTTCCGAAATCACCGGCATTGCTCAGGCGGATATCAGCAGGATCGAGAACGGAAACGCAAATCCGTCTTTACAAACTCTGGTACGGCTTGCAGCGGGCATGGGCGCACGACTGAAAATTGAATTTGTTCCGGTGGAAGGATAAATCCAACAGGAGAGGGAACGGGAAACCGTTCCTTTTTCTTTTGCTGTCAATAACCCTCGTTTGAATCTATGGTTATACGCCCTAATTTCAACTTAGGGCGGGGAACATAAAACCACAGCATCCAGACGGCGGACAATTCTGTCTTTCATGTGATCCACTTCGGAACTGACTGAAAAATGAACGATACAGAAATACCGGAAACGTCAGAAAACCTCTGGCTTTTTTTGAGCATCCCGATAACGAGCCGTTATTGACTTTGCTGAAACATTACATCAACATCGTATTTCCCGTCGGGGGATGGTGCATAGGGGGATTAAATAATTATTTTTGTAGCTATTGTCCACGGCTTGTCCACGGTAAAAAAAATAACCGTAGACAAATTCTTGTATTTTGTCCACAGTAAAATATATAAAGTTCAAAATAAAATAAAAAAATACGCAGAATACACGATAATATGTATTTTATTTAGTAGTTTGCGAAAACATGCGTGGACACCGTGGACAAATGATAATATACCTCCCTCAAGGTACACCCATGGGGTAATAGACGACGGCGGCGGGAGGGGTGTTAACTACCCCAAATATCCGCGCAAAATAAAAAAGGCATTATTGCCGATCTCAAAAATTTCGCGGAAAAACAAAAAAGGCACTATTTAATTAAAAAAATAGCGCAGATGATCTATTATGCGGACGAATGATAATATCATTGTTATTATTCTGGGTGGGTGGTGTGTTGCCATATACCTTCTTCATGGAGTTCCGGATCGTGGCGGCATCTGGCATGAGGTATGCACTGTTTTAGGGCGTACCGATAAGGCGTGAGAACTTCGCCCATCTCTTTGCTTTCCGCATTTGGAATGCGAAAACTAAAGGGGGCACTGAAACGGTGCATTCTTTGTCGGTGTCGGTGCCTAACGAATCGTTCAGTACCTCTGATGGATGGTCTACGGTAAATCACCGTATACCTGACAGAATGCTTCGTGATGGGGGGGACGCAAACGGATATACCGTGACACGACAAAAAGGTTACCTGATAAAAAAGGCGCAACATTGCAACATGATAAAAAAAAGGAAAATGATTATTTTCGGAATCGCAACCTGATAAAAGAATGGCTCACTGATAAAAAGGGAGGTTACCCGATAAAAAAATACACACTCCCGGATATTCGTTATACAAATTTGACTAACGAATAAATGAGTGCTTGATTCTCAAAAAAAATGAGAAGCGACTTGAACCTGGTCTTTTTTGAGCGGGTTGGGGATGATCCCGAACAAAAAAAGTACGGGTTGGCTGTTAGTCATTTTGGGATAATAGCTCAATCGGCTGAGATTTTAGCTGTTTCCCAAAAATGGAACACAGGTATTGGGGCGTTTCACCACCTTACCGACGGATCACAAATATGTGAAACGTGGTTTTCTTAACTTTTCTGCGAAAAAATAAATTAATTTCGCAAATAATTCAAACTGTAGTTTCAATTATTTCGGGAATTATTGCAAATAGAGCGTTGAGATTTGAGAAATTGAGGGTGATGTGAAGACCTTAAAAAAAGGACCTTATAAAAAAGGGATTTTCTCACGATAAAAAAAGATTGTCCCACGATAAAAAAAGTGGTCCACTGATAAAAAGGCAATTTCGACACGATAAAAAAGCAATTCACGAAATAATCAGCCGTGATACTTCAAGCCGCTTACAGAATTCCCGGTATGTGTCCGGTTGCATCCGCTTCAGGCTCTTCACGTCCAGATGGTTTCGGTGTGTTTCCTGTAGGCGGACACGGCGACCGTCAACTTCAATCT
>JBGVOJ010000701.1:0-2924 GCA_045126415.1 Eubacteriales bacterium
TCAAGTCCTGTGGTTGCGGCAATACAGGTCTGCAGGAGTATAGTCTGCGGGCACTGTATATTCGATATGAAAAACGGTGCTATGATCGACAGAATGGTGGAAGCACTGATGATCAAATCGACTTTCTCACAGTCGGGCGAATATTTCACCGAAGTGGATGTTCCCGGACTTGACAAGGCGTATGCAAATCACAGACTGGAATGCATTGCGGTAAAAGGAACTGTTACGGATTATTCACAGTACCCACGAATAGCGGGATCTGGCTCTTAGTGACGGTAAATACAAACGGTCTGTCCAGAACAAAGTCAATGATCTCATCCGGCGGCATGGCAGAACCTGCACCGAAGTTGAGTTCGATATAACTTGCTGCCACAACCCCTTTTTCGTCAATCTTCACACGGGTATCCTGATTGATGCTGTCGAGGTAAACGGGATCATTCTGTTCGTTCGCCTTAATGATGGAGGGAGAGAAATCATTTCCGTACAGTTCAAATATCTTCGTCAGTCCTGCCGCACGGAGAGCTTCCTTCAGATCGGTGCTTGCCGACACATCAAACTGCGGTACGGAGAGATTGACTTTCATCCACTTACGATTGGCTTCTTCATCAGAGCGAAGGTGCTCCTGCGTAATCATCCGCATGTACTCATCGCTTGCCAGCACATCGTCAACTGTCTTCCCCTCATCCGGGAGAATAAACCACATATAGGAACCGTTTTCAAGGAACATCTGGACAGCGCTGTAAACTTCGCCCCAGTAGTAGTTCATCTGATATTCCTTTTTATTCATGAAGGTAACTTCCACATCTCCTGCGGCAGTGTGGAACATCCCCTGCTTGTTGTTTGCAGCATCGAACTCATCGCCCCACTTGGACTGGAAGTAGATGGTGGATGCAATGGAGAGTACCTGATCATGCGGTTCCAGCTGCAGGTTCTGCGTGCGATCCTTCAGCAGTCCGCCGGTCTGATTCCGCATCCAGTTTGTCATAGCACGGTTGGTCTTTTCACTGCCGAGATCTCCCTGATAGACCGATGCGTAGTAGTCGTAGGCGATGGAATCCATCTTCTCCTGCACATACACCACATCTTTGTCCAGCCACAGAGAGTTTGCCAGTACGCTGATCTCCTTGCCGTTGTCCTCATAGATTTCCTCCCATACCGCACTGATGCGGCTGCGAAGTTCAGCAGTATCGTCGGCTCCGAGGACATCAAGTACCTCTGTCTGTGTTTCGCTGCCGGTCAGTTCTGCAGTCATGGCAAGGGCGATATAGGCATTGACAGGAGACCATACACGGTTAGTTTCATCCACACCGGAAAGGACTTCACCCGAAACAAGTCCGGAGAAATCGGCAATCGGTGTCTGTACAGCATCCACCAGAACCTCACGGGCATCCCGCTGTGCAATCCAGTCATCAAATAACTCGGAATCGCTTCCGTTTCTCGGACGGGATATCTTTCTCGATTCCGATGCCACGCTGACTGCCTTTGCGGATACAATCAGCGGAATTCCCGGCATATTGTTCACCAATATCACAATCGCAAGTACCGCCGCAATGCCGCCCATCCACTTCGACCACCGGGGGATGCGGCGCTTTTTCTTGTATTCCTTTGCGTCTTTTACGTAGTTGTCGGGAGCCTCCCCGATCATATCAACAATTTGTTCTTTCTTCATAAGTAACCCTCACTTTCCAGTTTATCACGGAGTTTCTTTCGGGTACGGTGCAGCATGGAAGCGGTTTTGCTTTCGGTGAAATCGTAATCGAGTGCAATACCTGCAATGGAATCCATGTACCAATAGCGTCTTAGAAATACACGCCGTTCTGTTGCGGGGAGCGAATCAAGATATTCACGGATCACCCGTGCCATCTCCTGCTGTTCGATCACCATTTCCACATCCGTTGGATCAGATACGCAGTCCTCCAGCTCATCCAACACCAGATCCATCTCACCGCCTCCGCGCTTTCCTGCGTGCTTGCGTCTCCAACGATCAATGGAAATCCGTCTTGTAATTTTGCCGAGGAAGGTAGACAGAATGGACGGCTTGTGCGGCGGCATATTATTCCATGCGTCAAGCCATGTGTCGTTTACGCTTTCTTCGGCATCTTCGCGGTTATAGAGAATGTTGTATGCTATGTAGTGGCAGTAATCGCCGTATTTGTCTGCGGTTTCGCTGATGGCAGACTCCGACCGTGCCCAGTACAGTTCCACGATCCGGTCATCCGGCATTGTCTGCTTTTGATTCGCTCGTCCCATTCTTTGCACCTCCCGCAGATGTTATTGTAAGAGCTCTTTATCTATATATCTCGCAAAAAAAGCAGATTCATTGCATGAAAAGTGAAAATTATTCCTGAAATATTTTTTCTATAATATGATACCACATATTGTGGTCGTCTGTAAATTGATTGTGTAAACGAATCGTAAATATCTCACGCCATCTATTGACAAACTCGATAATCGAGATTATAATAATATTATAGTAACTCGATAATCGAGAAATGGAGGTGCGGGTATGGCGAGAGCCAAATTCAAAACTCTGACGGAGCAGATGTTTTACATTCTCCTGTGCATGAAAGAAGGGTGCCGAGGGATGGATATTCTGGAAACGGTTCGTAAAATGACCGACGGCAGAGTAAATATCGGTTCCGGCACGCTGTATGATCTCCTGGAGCAGTTTGTTGATGAGGAAATTATCCGAGAAACAAAAGCAGAAGGCCGCCGGAAAAGCTACATCATCACAGAAAAAGGGAAAGAAATGCTTGGAGCAGAATACGAACGTCTTCGCCGTCAGGCATTCGATTATGAAATGATCTTTGGAAAGGAGCAGAGCGAATGAAAGACACAAGACGAATCTTCTGGACGATTTCCGTATACAATCCAACCGCGATCGCTGAGCAGCTGGAAGAACTGGCGGCGGAAGGATGGATGTT
>JBGVOJ010000702.1:0-13304 GCA_045126415.1 Eubacteriales bacterium
GCGAGAATCCCGATATGCGCACCGTCTTTTACACTACTCTCTATCACGCACTTCTCGATCCTCGCGTATACTCCGATGTAAACGGAAACTATCTCTCAGCCGACGGAGCTATCAGACACACAGATTCCTTCCAGAAGCGCACCGTTTTCAGCGGCTGGGACGTATTCAGAAGCGAATTTCCTCTTCTCACCATCGTAAAGCCCGATGCTGTCAACGATATGATAAACTCCCTCATCGACATTGCGGAATATGAAAACGTATCCTTCCCCAGATGGAGCTTCTCGGCCACGATACCGGATGCATGCTCGGCGACCCGGGTATCATTGTAACCGTTGACGCATATAAAAAGGGGATCCGCAATTTCGATGTACAGAAAGCATACGATATCTGCCTTAAAATGGTGTTCGATCCGGCATCCAAGCGTACGGGCGGTGCGGCTTACAACAAATACGGCTATGTTCCCGACCATATTTCGGCAACCCTTGAAAATGTATTCGCCGATCACTGCATTTCCGTTTTCGCCGCTGCTCTCGGAGACCGTGAAAACGCGGATATCTTCAAAAACCGCGCGCAGAATTACAGAAACATCTTCTCTCCTGAGGTCGGTTGGATGAGAAGAAAGAACGAAGCAGGCGAATGGGCGGAATGGAAGGGCATTTACGACGAATCCGGATGTACGGAAAGCAATATCTTCCAGCAGTCATGGTTTGTACCACACGATCCCCAGGGTCTGATCTCCCTGATGGGTCACGATAAGTTCATCGAAAACCTCGACCGCTTCATGGAAGAAAGCGACCTCTCCGCTATGTGGAACAAGGCGTACAACCACCCGAACGGAACCCTGCCATCATCTCGTGCACATCTTCACCGATGCAGGTCAGCCTCACAAGACCCAGTATTGGGTGCGCAGAATCCAGAAAGAATCCTATAACACTACCGAGTATGGCTTCTGCGGAAACGAAGACGTTGGTCAGATGTCAGCTTGGTTCGCACTCACCACACTTGGCTTCCATATGATGTCACCGGGCAGCGGAATCTACCACGTGAACACTCCCCTCTTCAAGTGCGCGGAAATCAGACTCTCCGAAGAATATCATACACGCAGAATCGCCGACACCCTCGTGATCGAATGCGACTGTGATCCCGAAGAAAATGTGTACATCCGCGGAATCGACGTAAACGGCACACCCATCGACCGCGCATGGCTCAAGTGGGAGGAAATCGCAGATGGCGGCGTGATTACCTATCACCTCACCGATAAACCGGACAATTCATGGGTAAACGAACTTCCTCCGTCTGTCAGCGAAGTCAGCTTTGGTTAATTTGATTCCATAATGAACGTGTTCGATCCCACAGGTGTTCGCAGATGGCGAAACTCATTAGAAACGAAATAGTATCGCAGGGTATATAAATATCCTGACGAATCCGTCAGCAAATAAGAAACTAATGCAAGAGTATAGGAGGAATTATACAATGGAACAAATGATATTCAAAAATCCGGCGTATCCGCTCGAAGAGCGTGTACAGGATCTGATGTCGCGCATGACTCTCAAGGAGAAGCTTGCGATTCTGATCGAAACCTCCCCGGCGAATGATCGTCTTGGTATTCCGAAATATTATCACGGCAACGAAGCACTGCACGGTGTTATTCGTCCCGGCACATTTACCGTTTTTCCGCAGGCAATCGCGCTCGGTGCGACTTTTGACGATGCACTGATCGAGGAGATAGCCGGTGCGATTTCCGATGAGGCGCGCGCCGTTCATCATCATGGCAAAGGTGTCAGTGTTACAGAAGAAGAATATGAAGCGAGATATACCGGTCTTCTGACGTTCTGGTCCCCCGACCTCAATATCTGCCGCGATCCTCGCTGGGGCAGAACGGGTGAAACGTATGGTGAAGACCCGTATCTTGCCGGGAAAATCGGAGCGGCATTTGTCCGCGGCCTGCAGGGCAATGATCCTAAGTATCTGAAGGCAGTTGCAACGCCGAAGCACTATACAGCGAACAACGAAGAACACAACCGTTTCTCCTGCAATGCGGTTATGAGCGAAAAGACCCTGCGTGAATACCATCTGGAACCGTTCCGCCGTGCGGTGGAGGAAGGAAAACCTGCGGCTGTCATGGCGGCATATAATGCAATCAACGGTGAGCCGTGCCATCAGAATTCATATATTTTAAAGACGATTCTGCGTGATGAATGGTGCTTTGAAGGATATGTGGTATCCGACTGCAGCGGTATTGCAAGATTGTGGGACGCCCACCATAAGCATGAAGACCCTGCAGATGCGGCATCGGCTGCACTGAATGCAGGGGTTGACCTGGAATGCGGAAGCTACAGCCCGTGGGAGCATTTCTACGTAGAATTTCTGGAACGTCAGCTGGAAGAAGGTAAGACTACCGAGGCACGAATTGACGAAGCCTGCCGACGTGTGCTGACTGCAAGATTCAAGCTTGGTCAGTTTGATCCGGAAGAAGACAATCCCTACAGCAAGATTCCGCTGTCCGCAGTCGGCTGTGAAAAACACGCTGAACTGGCATACCGTGCGGCGGCAGAGTCCATTGTCCTTCTGAAAAATGACGGCATTCTTCCTCTGAAGCCCGGTACAAAGGTAGCTGTGGTCGGCAACAATGCGCATCTTTGCCAGTTCGGTGACTACAGCGGCAGACCGAAGAACACACCGATCTCTCCGCTGGACGGAATTCGTGAGCTGGGCGTAGAGAATGTCTCATTCGTCAAGTGGACGGGCATTCGTTCTGCAGATCACTATGCCGTTATCACTTCCGATTATGTGCGTGATCCCGACGGAAATCCCGGTCTGCGCGGTTCTTATTACAATAATTCCGGTTTGATCGGTGCATGCAGAATGCGTACCGATGAAAAAATCGATTTCGCATGGCGCGATCAGATGCCCGATTCGTTCATCGAAAATCCGCAGTATTCTATCTGCTGGGAAGGAAGCCTGATTCCCGCATTCAGCGGCACCCACTTCCTCCGTCTGAACTATTCCGGATGCGCTCCGTGTGAAGTACCCAAGGTTTTCCTGGATGGACATGAAATCGGTACACAGTCTGTAGTAAATCTGGAAGGCGGCAAAGCATATCCGATCACTGTTGAATACATCAAGTCTGCAGAAAATCCTTCCGTTCAGCTTTCGTGGATTATGCCGGCTGTTGAAGGTGAGGAACTCTTCGTCGATGAATGTAAAGCTGCAAGTGAAGCGGATGTTGTTGTTGCCGTCATGGGGCTTGGTAAGGAATATGAACGCGAAGGAAAGGATAAGGATTCTCTTGACCTTCCTCCCGAACAGATAGAACTTCTTCGCCGTGTCTGGGCTGTTAATAAAAATCTTATCGTTGTGCTGATTACGGGAAGCCCCATGACAATTCCCGAGTTTCACGATCATTCTGCCGCTGTGATAGAAGCATGGTATCCCGGAGAGTCGGGCGGACGTGCACTAGCAGAAATTCTATACGGTAATATCAATCCCTCCGGACGTCTTTGCGCAACATTCCCTGTGTCTGTAAACGATATCCCCGCATTCAACGATTACGAGATGTCCCATGGCAGAACTTATATGTACAACAAACATGAGCCGTTGTATCCTTTCGGTTTCGGTCTGTCCTATACGACTTTTGAGTACTCCGACCTGACCGCTGATCGCAATAAGGTTTCGGTTCGTGTGAAAAATATCGGAAGCTGTACAGGTGATGAAGTGGTTCAGTTGTACCTTGACAGCACAGGACTTAAAAACCAGCCGATGTACCGTTTGGTTCGCTATAAGAGAATCACTCTCGCGGCAGGTGAAGAACAGACCGTGGTCTTTGATCTGGATGACCGTTGCTTCACACTGTTCTCCGATGAAGGCGAGGAAATCTTTGTGCAAGGCACCTACAGTGTTTATGTTGGCGGCTCTCTTCCAACTGAAAGAAGTACAGTTCTTGGAGCAGCTCCCTATACACAGACTACGCTGATTGTTTGATAAAGGAAATATCGGCTGAATTGCTTAGGATGTAATCTTTGATTTCGCAGAGTTAATTCAATGAAAAGGAGATTATATATGTTCGAGAACAGTTCTTGGATATGGGCATCTTCCTGCCCGGAACGTGATGAATACGCAGAATTCAAAGAAGACTTCATCTTTGAGGGGAATGATTTGAATCTGCGGATATCCGCAGATTCCGATTATGCTGTCTATGTCAACGGTGTGTATGTTGCATCCGGTCAGTACGGCGATTTTGAGTACTGGAAGATTGCGGATGAAATAGCTCTGACTCCTTTCTGTAAGCGGGGAAGTAATACCCTTGCTGTTGTTGTGTGGTATTGGGGAGAGAAAGATCTGTCCGTCTACAGACCCGGAAAAGCAGGTGTGATTTATGAACTTTTCGGTGCGGCTGACAAGGTACTTCTTTCCAGCGGACAGCAGACTCGTTCCCGGATTTCTTTGGCATACAAAAGCCATTACCGCAAAGAAATAACCATGCAGCTTGGCAAGAGTTTTCTGTACGATGCGGCAAAGGAAGATGATTGGATGAACGGTACGGCTGAAAATTTTGTCTGCAGTACGGTTGTTGATAAGCCGAAGCCCGTGATGATTCGCCCGATTTCAAAGTTTGTTGTCGGTGCGCCTGTTGAAACACAAATTCTGAAGAATGACGATGACAAACGTATCCTGATCGATCTGGGATGCGAATATGTGGGGTATATCAATGTAGATGTCGAATCCGACAAACCACAGACGGTTGCGATCGCATTTGGAGAACATATTGCCGATGGATGTGTCAGACGATTTGTTGGCGGCAGTGACTTTAGTGTCGAGGTCGGTGTGAAAGACGGCAGAACCGTTTACATGAATCCGTTCCGACGTATTGCGGCACGATATCTGGAGGTATTTGCAGACTCTCCCGTGAGAATTCATCATGTTTCACTCAGTCCGACCGATTATCCTCTCAATGAAATCCCGTTTGATGCAGGCAGTGATTTACGGCGGGATATTTATCGCATTTGCGTAAATACCCTTCGTCTTTGCATACATGATCATTATGAAGACTGTCCCTGGCGTGAACAGGCGCTGTATGCAATGGACAGCCGAAATCAAATGCTCTGTGGCTATTATGCGTTCGGTGAAACGGTATTTCCGCGTGCGTCTCTGCAGCTGATGGCACATGACACCAGATACGATAATTTGTTGACCATAACGGTTCCTTGCGGAATGGATCTTTGCATCCCGTCGTTCTCCATGCATTATATTACAGCAGTCCGTGAGTATTATGAATATTCAAACGATCTCTCTTTACTTGCTGAGGTCTGGGATAAACTGAAGAGCATTACCGATGCTATGATCGAAAATATGGGGGACGGAATGTATCGCACGTTTGCCGGTCCGGGACACTGGAACTATTATGAAAGCGGTATATCTGGTAGTTTCGGCGGGGACATAGAACCCGGTACGGATCTGATTGGAAACTGTCTGTTTATTGTTGCAATGGAAAATATGGCAAGGATTGCTGACTGGCTCGGCCGCGACAGTTCGGTTTATACTGCACTTGCCGTACAGGTCAGAGAGGCGGTAAATGCAGTCTTTTACGATACGGAAACCGGTTTGTATTTTTATCGAACCGATGACCGCCGCCTGACAGTGCTGGGCAACAGCCTTGCTATTCTATGCAGAGCCGCTGAGGGAGAACGTGCGGAACACATCGCCCAGATCATTGCAGATACTGATTCCGGTCTTCAGCCTACAACGCTGAGTATGGCATGCTTCAAATACGATGCGCTTCTGATGGCTGACCGCGACAAATACGCTAATATGATTCTTAACACTATTGAGAAGCAATATTCGGTTATGTTGGACGCAGGTTCAACAACAGTCTGGGAAGATTTCCTCGGCGAGAGTGCTTATGACGGTAAGGGAAGTCTATGCCACGGATGGAGTGCTCTGCCTGTGTATTACTTTCATTTGTTAAAAGACTCACAATGACGCTCAAGAGTTTGCTTTTTCTAAAAAAGTAAAGCACTTTGGAACGAGCGTCCGACATAAAATAACCTGTTGACCATTTTTTATGAATTCAATTTTTATAAATTCGAAAGGAGAATTTATGATGTACACAAAGAAACACCGCACACTTGCGCTTCTGTTGGTTCTCTCCATGCTGACTGTTACCTCATGCAGCGAAAACACCGCAGACGATACCACAGACACCGCACAGAACGTACCCGAAGTCACCGATTCCGTAGTGGAAGCTGAAGCTGAAACCGAGAAAGAGCTCGATGCCGCCGAAGCCCGCGCTGCGATCCCCGATACCCTTCCCGAGAAGGATATGGAGGGTTGGACGTTCCGCATGTCCATTTTCGGTAACGGTCAAATCCGCTCAGAGACATATGTAGATGAAATGAACGGTAATGTCGTCAACGATGCCGTTTACCGGAAAATTTCTAACGTCGAAGAACGCTTCAATGTGGATATTGTTCTGACTGAAGCCTGCCTTGACGATACCAAAGATCAGGCGGTTCTCATAAACAGCATCATAGCAGGTGAAGACAGTTGTGAAATTGCTCAGGGACATGATATCAGCATGGCAAACGCTTCTCTTGAAGGATACTTTATCAATGTCTATGATTTGCCTCATCTCAATTTTGAAAAACCGTGGTGGCCGGATGCAACCCTTGACAGTATGACTGTTTCTGGACAGATGTACCTGATGTTTAACAACATTTCCTACGAAAACCTTGCCGCTACCCGTGTCCTGTTTTTCAACAAGACACTCATGACGAGTATGGATCTCGAACATCCGTATAATACCGTATATGAAGGCAAGTGGACGTTAGATGAACTTCAGAGACTCTCTGACAGTGCTTATCTTGATACAAACGGCGACGGAAACCGCGATCCGGATGACCAGTATGGCTTTATCTCCCCGACTTACTTCTACGCCTGCATGGAACCCTTCAATCTCGAACCCTACTGCAAGGACGAAAACGGTGCCCTCTACTATGATTTTGATGTGGAACGCGCTTCCGAACTCGCTGAAAAGTACTATAATCTTCTCTTTGGTCAGGGCGGTTTTCTGAAAGACTACGATACCATCACTAAGGTCTTTACCAACGGACGCGGCATGTTCTACTACGCGACACTCAACGAAGCTATCACTAAATTCGGCGATTCTGAAGTAATTTACGGTATCCTTCCGATGCCGAAACTGAACGAAGCTCAGGATCAGTATTACGGTGGTTCCACCGACCGTCCGATCGCTGTTCCGATCACCATTCAGATGGATAACATGGACAATATTGGCATTGTGGTTGAAGCACTGAACGCGGAAGGTTACAAGCAGGTATTTCCGGCGTTCTATGAAATCGCTATGAAGAACCGCTACGCCGACCAGACCGATGACGCAAAGATGCTCGATATTGTTTACGACAATGTAACCATCAGCTTTACTTACCTGTTCGGTAACTTTGTAAGTGCATATAACACCCTGCTCAGCGACCTGTTCAATGCTGCTACCCCGAATACGGATGTTGCTTCGTGGGCTGCCAAGAAAGAAAAGCCACAGACCAAGTACGTTGAACGTCTTCAGGAGTTTTTCACTGAACAGCAGGCAGCGTCAAATCCGTAAATTTTCTTTCCATGGACGTTCGACAAACTTTATGAAGGGAACCTCTAAAAATTCATCAACAAATTTTCCTCTTTTCGGTTTATGACTGTGTCTATGTACGGTTTGCCGGTGAGTGCCATCGGTCTGACGAATCTGGTGTATAACTTTTGTTGCTATTCTATTATACATCGAAAGGAGCTTGCCAAGGGATACCTGTACTCTTTTGCACACGGAAATCAAATTGGTTTTATAAAAAGAGATATTGGGAGAACTTTTTGAGAAAAGTTCTCCCAATACCACTTCAAAAACTATTATTTGAAATGAATGGATATAGCTTGTGCGATTCCGGTGCATCAAATGGCGTTTTGCAAACCACAAGAAAATCGCACGCGAGCTTGTTACCTCGCCGTAGCGGGGACCATAAATTCCTTCGAACTTGATTTCTGTGTCTATTGCAGAAAACAGCCGCATATTGAGACTTCTAATCTTCTCTGACTGGGGCGGCGGTGGATACCATCGTGAGTACAATATGTATGATTCCACCTACGCATGGGAAATGACCGATAAGGGTTACAATATCGAAATAGCAATTTACTGGGGCGATGAATTCGAAGCAGCAGCAGGCAAGCAGATCCGCGGCTTCTTTGCAGTAAACGACACCATTGACGGTGATCCCAGCACTCGTGAATACAGAAACATCAGCACTGAAGCTGATATGCCCGATGCATGGCACATCGCTGATAACACTTGGCCTGTAATCGAGCTTGTCGGTACTGAAACTAATGTAGTTGACACTCCTACAGTTGAAGAAGTTGTTGACAATTCTACGGTTGAGGAAGTTGTTGACACTCCTGCGGTTGAAGAAGTTGTTGACGCTCCTACAGTTGAAGAAGTTGTTGACGCTCCTCAGACCTTCGACTTCGGTGTTATCACTGCTATCGCTACTATCATCTCCGCAACTGGTTACGCTATCTCCAAGAAGAGATAAGTTACCACTAAAAATGTGTTTTCGGAAGAACTTTCTTTTAAATGATTAGGGGGAGGCTTCCGAAAAATATTAGAAGTAACATTGGATTGCAACCATGGGAACAGGAATTAATGTAATCTTTGGTGGATAATGGATAAATTCTTTGTTTCAACCAGTAAATAAGGAAGACCTTAAAATGAGAATTATTCCCAAACAAGGCGTCTGTGACTCCCACATCCATATTTTCAATGGCAAAACCTATATGGTTTCGACTCATGACAGAGGACCGGAAAATACCGGATTCTACATGGACGACTGGCGTATTTTCTCCAGCGACGATCTTCTGAACTGGAAACTGGAATACATTTTCCGCCCGGAAGATATTTTTCTTGGTATCTGTGACGAATGTTACGCCACAGATGCAGCAGAGCGGAACGGGAAATACTATCTGTATTTTCCAAAAGGTGTACTATTTTTCTGAAAGATATTGTCTGATATTGGGAGAAAGCAATCAAAAATAAGCTATTCCCATAATCGAACACGTAGAAACTCATATAGGTTGACTGCGTTACAAGAAGAATTACAGCACAAGGCTGCCAGCCTATTTTTATACTGGCAGGTGACTTGTGCTGTTTTTTTGTGACAGGCGAGGTGGACGTTGTGAAAAATACAAGACTTCTTGTGAAAATACTGACCGGAATGTTCGGCCGATGGGTAACTGTGATTGATCGCATGGAATATGAACATCAGAAAGACGAATACCAGAGAAAACTGGCGGAATGTGAAAAGATGATCGAAGCCCTTCAGGTGGATCGTGCAGAATACGATTATCTGAAGCATCTTGCAGATACATTGGTTCGGCTTGAAAAGCGTCTGCACAATACCGACAATGCTTCGGAAATCCTGAAAGAAACTTTCCGGGCCGCTTGTGAGTTCTACGGCGCAGACTGGGCAGGATTTCTGGAAGTTGATCCTGAATCCAATGCCTGGTGGCCTTTCGACTGGCTATCGATAAAATCCAATGATATGACAAAGAACTATCTGGATGAATTTGAACCTCTGTCGGTTGTCCCGCGCTGGGTAGTGGCAATGGAACTGAATCAGGCGATTGCTCTGCGTGACAGAGAAGAAATAAAGGATGATTATCCCGATGAATATGCACTGTATGAGCGCGTGAAACTGTATTCCGTTCTTGCGGTTCCGGTAAAACCACGCCCCTGCGGATTTCTTGCCGTTCGTAATCCGACCAAATATGTTGATGCGACATTTGCTGATGTGCTTCAGCTTCTGGCTTTTGTTGCTCTGGTGAACATCAATGACATCATGCAGCGGCGTATGAGAAAGCTCGTCAGATCATCAAAGGATATCAGGAGTGCCAACGATATCTATATCAAGCTGTTTGGAAATTTCGAGTTGATTGCTGACAAAGGAAGTATAACTGCCGATGATGTGGATCGATCCAGCACAGTACTGTTTCTGTCCTATCTGGCAATCCGCCATAAGGAGAAGTTGCCGTCCTATCTTCTGGATGAACTTCTGGCGGAAGATGGAACGGCAAAACGGACAGTTTACAACATTGTCTCGCAGACGAGAAGGGATTTACAGCTTCTGCAGAAACCTGATCTGCTTCCGAATGCGAAAAATACCAACGGTTATCAATTTAATGACGCTTATAACATCATGACCGATCTTGATCGTTTTGACGAGCTTTACAGAAACATTATGGAAGGTGGGAATACACCGCGCAATTATCTAAATTGTGTACAGGTGATGGAACTGTATGAGGATGACATTCAGCTGGACAGCAGCAACGAAGCGATCAACAATATCATTCGGCACTACAGGAGCAGATTCCTTGAAGTCGTCGAAAAGATGATCCACATATTATATGAAAGTAAGCAATACAATGATATCCGTCAGGCAGCGGAGAAGGGATTAACGATTGAACCCTGTAATCCGGTGATGTATTTCTGGTTGATTGTGTGCAGTCATGAGACGGCTATGCTGACAACAGAAAAGCAGTATCTGGAAAAGGCACAGGCAGCTCTGGTTGATAAGGAATATGACGAAATGCTCGAAAATCTGGCGAAATTCGGCATAAAAATATAGAAAAACCGGTTTGGTGAGTATCTGGTGAACATCCAGGTAACATCCGATGATATGAAATTTTTTTGGTGAGCATCCAGTGAACATCCTGGTGAGTATCCTGGTGAACTCCGAAGTTTAAGATGGAGTGGCAAAAGCACATTGCCATGACACATAAACTTCGGAGGTGTTTATTTTGACTCCACCTGCTTACCTATGGGCGGCAGCTTTTGCATTAAGTTGTGAAAGCTACCGCCCTTTTTTTGTTCTATCAGTAGAACAGCTTCATTGCCGCTCTCCGCCGATTCTCCGTTTTGATTCAAACAAATTTTCAATCAAAACGGAGGAAATAAAAATGGGCTATAACTATGCCTACGAACGAGCAAGATTTGAAGCTGAATGGAAAAAGAAAGAAGAATGGTATCGCTCTGAGGGAATGAGTGAAGAAACTATTCAGGAAATGCGTGAACTCGATTGGGACGAATTCAAAGGGAACCGTATTTATGTGTTGCATAATCAGGAAATGCCATCGGATGGTATTCTGGAACTGATGTCTCATCAATCGCATGGTACGTATGCAGCCATTAGCGAAGATCAATCGGAAGAATTATTATCTGGACGATATGACTGGATTGAATGTCTTGATACTCCTTCGCTTGTTCGAAAGATTCAGAAACTTTCCCTTGAAGAAAAAGAAATACTTACAATGATGTTGGAAGGATGTACACAAACAGAGATCGGTAAGAAATTGGGATATTCACAATCGAATGTAGCGCAGAAATTAGAGCGACTCAAAAAGAATTTCAAAATTTTTTCGAGAAATTTTGAAAAAGACTTATAATTTGTCCATTCTCGCTGCCTATATTATGAAGGGACAAATAATGGCTCTTCTATACGTTATTCGGCGTGAATGTTCCTTGACAACCACATATTTCCTTCAGCAGATACATTCCCGTTGTTGCAGAGGTGATGAGCCGGCAAGCAGACGAGTCGGGTGACTTGACCGCAGGATTGCTTCCTGTGGTGTGCGATGACAGACAACGGTGACAATGATACTTCCGTAGCGAAAGCGTGGTCGGCGGAGTACCCGGCGATGGTGAGATTCCAATGGAGACAGTCCGCAACTGTCCGTCTGCTGAAAGCCCTATGAAAATCATGTCCGGGGTATTGAGGAAAAGTACGGACAACACACAAAACGACAAACAAAATAGGGATGGTCGTGTCATTGTTATGCGGCCATCCCCTGTACTTATAAGGATATAAATAAATGAAGGAAATCAAACGAGGCGAGGTATACTATGCTGATCTGTCTCCCGGAGTTGGCAGTGAACAGGACGGCTTTCGACCGGTCGTTATTGTTCAGAACAACCTGGGAAACAAGCACAGCTCTACCACCATCGCCGTGGCAATCACAAGCCGTAGAACCAAGAGCAATATCCCGACGCACGTTGTCATCGAACCAACCGATGCAATGGTGAAGTCGATCATATTGACCGAACAGATACGGACAATTGATAAATCACGGCTGGGTAGATACCTCTGCACCTTAACAGAAGAACAGATGAAAAAAGTGGATCAGGCACTCCACATTAGCCTCGATCTAAAAGATTGAATCCGATGAATGGCAGAACTCGCTATCCGCCAGTCCATCGGTGAAAGGAAATAGATAATGGAAGAAAAGAAACTGAATCCCATGCCCGAATCCGAGCAGAAGAATGTTCCTTCAGGAGAACGAAGAATCAAGATCATCGTCAAGCACAGCTTCGGTGACCGCAGTGTTATGGAGCTTTACTCAGACTATGTTGCGGAAAAGATTCTGACAGACAAGCGGATCGCTGAACGGGGTATCGCATAATTATCAATAATGTAACAACTTCTGAAGCGGTTTGGGTAGACAGCAGCACAGTGATGTGATATACTGTAGTTAATCCTAAACCGCTTTGCTCGGAAAGGGAATGAAAAAATGAATTATACAGAGCAAAGCAGCAGAATTATCGCAGGGTGCTACTGCCGACTGAGCGACGACGATGATCGTGACGGCACAAGCGTATCCATAGAAACACAGATGAGAATCCTCAGTGATTACTGCAGGGAACAGCGATTCACAGTCTATGACCACTACTGTGATGACGGATTCACAGGTACGAACTTCAATCGTCCGAGCTTCAAGCGGATGATGCGGGATGCAGAAAACGGTCTTATCAACGCCATCATCGTCAAGGACTTATCCAGATTCGGACGCAACCACGTTCAGGTGGGCAACTTCATGAGCGAGATCCTGCCGAACATGGGAGTACGCTTCATCGCCATTGGCGACAACGTGGACTCCGCTGACGGAAACCTCGACTATGACCTGATGGTGCCGATCAAGAACGTATTCAATGAGTTTTATCCCGCCGATTGCTCCCGCAAAACCAGACAGGCATTCATAGCAAAAGCACAAAGCGGAGAGTTCATCGGATCGCAGGCTCCATACGGCTACAAGAAATCGAAGAACGACAAGCACGTTCTCGAAATCGACGAAGTCACAGCTCCGACTGTCACATGGATCTTTGAAATGGCTGCGTATCACGGTTACGGTTACAACAAAATCGCTCGTGTACTGACAGACTGCAAGATCATAACTCCTGCCGCATATCAGGCACAGCAGGCGGG
>JBGVOJ010000703.1:0-3082 GCA_045126415.1 Eubacteriales bacterium
GGCACTTCTTCTCGGGCTGCCGACGCTGGCGGGGGACGGTCTGACGGACGCGACGGTGCAGTCGTACGAGGATCAGCTGGCGGCTCTTCAGCAGAAGCAGGAGAAGGCACTTGCGGAACTCGACGGCATCCGGCAGGGTCAGTCGGAAGCATGGATGGAGATCGGCAAATACGACGAGCTTCTGAACTACAACAAGGAGATGAAAGACCTTGCCTCCGGGCAGCTTGCTTCGCTGGAAGCGCAGATCGCGGAGACGAAGCAGAACCTCAAGGACACGACGAAGGCGATCTCGGTGCAGGAACAGGCGTTCCTTGACAGGATGGTGGCGGCGTACACGGAGGAAAGCACCGATTATATCGAGCTGATCCTCGGGTCGGAAAGCATCGGGGATTTTCTCACACGGATGGACCGCATCAGCGCGATTCTGGACTATGACCGCGGCATTGTCGAAAAACTCAGTGAAAACCGGATGACTCTTGTTGACGGACGGCGGAAACTGCAGATTGCCTATGAGACGCAGAAGCAGCGCGTCGCGGATTTCGAGGCGGCGATTGCGGAAAATCAGCGGCTGTACGACCAGAAAATGCTGTATATCAACAGCCTTGTGCAGGACGAAACGAGTCTGATCAACGAATATTCGTACTACAAGCAGCTGGAGGACGAGAAAAACGCAGAGCTGGAGAGTTATCTTGCGGAACTCGCGGAACAGCAGCGCAAGATCGAGGAAGCCTATGTCGGCGGAACGATCTGGTGGCCGCTGGACACGAATACCCGTTACCGCGTTTCGTCCGAATACGGCTGGCGGAATCTGTACGGGATGCAGGACTATCACCTCGGCATCGACCTTGCGGCGCCGAACGGGACAACTGTACGTGCGGCCAACGCCGGAACGGTGCTGGTGAGCGCGTATCACTGGAGCTATGGAAATTATGTCCTGATCGATCACGGCGGCGGGATCGCGACGCTGTACGCGCACATGTCTTCGAACGCGGTTGCGGCCGGTGAGAGGGTTACGGCGGGACAGACGGTCGGCTGGGTCGGTCTGACAGGGAACACCTTCGGCTATCATCTGCACTTTGAAGTGCGGGAGAACGGCGCGACGGTCAATCCGCGGAATTATCTGGTGTTCCCGTAAAGCGGAGGACACGGCATCAATATCCAACAGGAGAAATACAATACTATGTCTAAAAAAATATCCATCGGCGCGACGGCGGCGGTCACTGCGCTGTGCTGTCTGGCGACCTTTCAGGGAACCTATCTGTTCACGCAGAATAAATTTGAAGAAAAGTTCATTGATAATGCGGTTCTGAGCAGCGGCGGATCGACCTCTTCCGGAGCGGGAAACAGCGTTTCCCTTGTACTCGGCGGCCGCGAACAGGAAGATTTTCTCACCCGTGTGTCGAACAAGCTGGCGGAAGTGGATTCCCTCTACCGGAACTACTATATCGGCGATCTGGATGACGAAAAACTGATCGACTCGGTGATCGCGGGCTATGTTCTCGGCACCGGAGACGACTACGCGGCGTATTACAATGCGGAAGGCTTCAAGTCCTTCATCCAGGATATCGAGGGTGAAATGGCGGGCATCGGCGTGAATGTCATTTACAACACCGATTACCGTCTGATCGAGATCCTGAATGTGACGGAAGGCTCGCCTGCGGACAAAGCGGGCGTCATGCCGGGCGACCTTGTCGTGACCGTCGGGGAAGAAAAGGAATCCGTAGCGGAGCTGGGCTATCAGCCATCCATCAACAAGCTGCGCGGTGTGATCGGCACGACGGCGGTCTTCACCGTTCTGCGCGGCGAGAACTATACCGAGTCGGTGGATTTCGAGATCGTACGTGACAAGATCACGGAGCAGACGGTCATGCACCACGTTTACGGGCCGGACAGCAGCATCGGGGTCATCAAGATTTCGAATTTTGATGCGAAGACGCCCGTACAGTTTGTGGACGCGGTGGAATCCCTGCAGAAACAGGGCTGCGGCAAGCTCATCATCGACCTGCGCTACAATCCGGGCGGGGAACTGTCCTCGATTGTAACAACTTTAGACTACATTCTGCCGGAAGGCCCGGTTATCCGCATTTTTGATGCGGACGGCAAGGAAGTGAAGGCTTATTATTCGGAAGCGACGGAACTGAACATGCCGATGGCGGTCGTGGTCAACGACAGCACGGCAAGCGCGGCGGAACTCTTCACCTCGGCGGTGCGCGACTATGACAAGGCGACCATCGTCGGCGTGACCACGTACGGCAAGGGCTGTATGCAGACGACCGTACCGCTGAGCGACAACAGCGCGGTTTCGATCACGTACCGGATGTACAACCCGCCGTTCTCGGAAAACTACCACGGCGTGGGCATCGTTCCGGACGTGGAAGTCGCACTGGACGAAGCACTTCTGACCAAGAATGTATACAAAATCACCGACGAAGAAGATAACCAGCTCGCAGCGGCAGCGGCGACGTTTGGAAATTGAGGGAAGGTAATTTCCCGGGGAAAACTTTTTTTGAAAAAAAGTTTTCCCCGGACCCCTTTCAAAAAACTTTATACTATATGTGATGACATAGTTTGTGCAGATTTGCAGGTATATAATTTTGTACACTGCACAGTTGGTCTGATATTCCAGATCTGCACCAAACTTTGTCTGTCCGTATAGTTTAAAAGTTTTTGAAGAGGGGTTCGGGGAGGGACTTTTTTCAAAAAGTCCCTCCCCGATAACATAATTAAAAAAATAATAAAGTGAGGTAAATCACATCATGGAAAACAAGACCACCAAGTATACCAAAGAAGGTTTTCAGGCGTTAGTTGACGAACTGAACTATCTCAAGGGCGAAAAGACCGAAGAAGTCAAGCAGAGTCTTGCACAGGCGCGTTCTTACGGCGACCTTTCCGAAAACAGCGAATACGACGAAGCGAAAAACGAACAGGCACGTGTTGCCACCCGTATCGCGGAACTCGAAGAACTGATCACCCATGCGGAAATCATCGACGAAAGCGAACTCCGTGCGGACGTTATCAACCTCGGTTCCACCGTTCTCGCATACGACTACGACATGGAAGAAGAAGTGTAATACTCCATCGT
>JBGVOJ010000704.1:0-2522 GCA_045126415.1 Eubacteriales bacterium
ATGCGGCAAGCACACCCGGTCCGAACGCGGTTGTCGGGAACATCGGGAACGCGTCCCCGTGCCAGCGCAGCGTGGAAAAATGCCAGTCCTGCGCATCCACAAACTGTTCCGGCGTGATGGAAAAGTCCCACGCAGTCGGGAACTGCAGCGTCGGATACGGCGACGGCTGACGTTCCGACGGATGACTGTGTGTAATGATCGGCACGATGGGACGGTCGAGTTCGCCGTTCCACCACTTACGGTAGTTCATGCGGAGCTGCTGATACTGCTCATCCGTGAAATGGATATGGTTTTCGTTCATGGGGGAACCTCCTTTGAAATCACGTACAATGTTCTTAATAAACTGATTATACACCGAAACGCGGCGGATTGCAAGGGAGGTTTTTTCAATTTCACCAAAACTCACTTGCATTTTTTCTGATAACGTGCTATAGTAAATACAAATAATAACATCGTTTGAAAAGGAGTACTCCTATGATCCCCTCTCCGCTTTACAGAGACCCTATTTATGACGGAGCCGCTGACCCGATGGTCATCCGGAAGGAGTCCGACGGCAAATACTATATGTTCTATACACAGCGGCGTGCGAATCAGCAGGTCGAAGGCGTGTCGTACTGCTACGGCTCCATGATCGGCGTTGCGGAGTCCGAAAACGGCAGCGACTGGCACTACCGCGGTGCACTGAACCTCGATTTTGAGTTCGGACACAACACATTCTGGGCACCGGAGATCATTTATAATCCCGATGATGCCACGTATCATATGTACGTTTCCTATATCCAGGGTGTCTATACCACATGGGCGGGTAAGGCAACCATTGAACACTATACCTCCAAAGACCTCTTCTACTGGGATCACGAGGGTAAACTCGAGTTCGGTTCGTCCCGCATCATCGACCCCTGCCTGTACCGCCTGCCCGACGGCTCATGGCGGATGTGGTACAAGGACGAAAACAACCATTCCTTCACCTGCTATGCTGACAGCCCCGACCTGTATCAGTGGACGTACCGCGGGGTTGCCGCCGGTGACTGCGCACAGGAAGGTCCGAACGTCTTCGCGTTCGGCGGAAAATACTGGATGATTTCCGACGTCTGGGACGGTCTCGCCGTCTATCATTCCGATGACCTCGAACACTTCACCCGCCAGCCCGAGAACATCCTCCGCGAATCCGGTACCCGCACCGACGACAGCGGACGCGGTGCCCATGCGGACATCTTCGTCGTCCGTGAACGCGCGTTTATCGTCTACTTCACGCACCCAGATCCGAATTATCATCCGCGCAGTGCCGTCCAGATGGCGGAACTCAAAATCACGGACGGAAAGCTCACCTGCGACCGCAACGCCGCATTCGACGCCGACTGGACGTGAGCCTATGGAACGGAAACTTTTCTGCGACCTTCATCCGGTCTGCTATGAAATCTCCCGCCGGAAGGAAATCCTGAAACGCCGCATCCGCGATGTCCTGCGAAGGGAGCGGATTGCTTCGGAACACAGCGCGGACGTCCTGCCGAACATTGTCAAAAGCCATACGTCCGTTCTGGTGCGGAAGCTCCACGGCGTTGACCTGCGTCTGCAGGAAAACAAGGTCACCAACATTGCACTTGCGGCGGAAAAGATCAGCGGAATCATCATCCGTCCCGGCGAGACATTCTCCTTCTGGTGCACCGTCGGTCAGCCGACTGCCAAAAAGGGCTACAAAGAAGGACTTGTCATCTCCCGCACCGGTTTTGTCTCCGGCATCGGCGGGGGACTCTGCCAGATGGCGAATATGATCCACTGGCTCGTGCTGAACAGTCCGCTTGAAGTGACCGAACTTCACCACCATACCGACGCACTCTTTCCCGACGAACGCCGCCGTGTCCCATTCGGCACCGGTACGTCCGTCAGCTTCAACTACATCGACTACCGTTTCCGCAACCCGACCGAGCAGTGTGTGCAGATCCTTGTCTGGTGCGAAAACGGTGAGCTCTGCGGTGAACTGCGCAGCGAACGTGCTTTTCCGCACCGCTATAAATTGATTGAAGAAAACCACCATTTCCGGAAGGAAGGCGAGAAATATTTCCGCATTTCGCAGGTGTACCGGCTGGTCATCGACCGCGCGTCCGGCGAAGAGGTGCGGAAGGAGCTGATTCTCGACAACCATTCGGAAGTGATGTACGACTACAGCCTGATCCCGGAGGAACAGATACGAAATGATTGCGAACCGTCTGCGGCAGGCAGCCCGTGAACACCGTGACCGTACCGCTGTCGTCACCGGAAACGAACGGCTCACGTACGGCGAACTGTTCGAACGTGCCGAAGCTGCCGCCGATCTTCTGAAACGTCAGGAAACCGCGCCCGTCATCCTGTACGGACACAAGGAATCCGCCATGTTCGTTTCCATGCTGGCGTGTATTCTTGCGGGACGGGCGTATGTCCCGGTTGACCGCTTCACACCGGAGGTGCGGATCCGGAAAATCATCGCCGCTTCGGGAGCCTCGCTGGTTCTGCGGGAGGACGGATGCGATTTCCCGGACATCGAA
>JBGVOJ010000705.1:0-4912 GCA_045126415.1 Eubacteriales bacterium
GGCGAGGTTGTTCGGCTCGGCTTTCCACAAATCCATATATTTGTTCACCAGATGAAGCAGATTGTTGCCGTCCGACTTCGTGGGATTACGGAGGTCGATGACTGCCACGTTGTAACCGTAATATTCCTTGGCGATCTTACCGTAGTGACGGAACAGATCACCCTTGGTATCGGATGTGATAAAACTCATTCCCGATGCACAAGCGTATTCCAGATTCGGGTACAGGAAATATGCCGTCTTACCGACACCCGCCGCACCGATCATCAATGCATGAACGTCACCGGTGTCTACCATTGCCGTCGTACCGGAGGAACCATAGTTGCATCCGACCACAATGCCCTGCTGATTGGTTTTAGGAAGATTCTGACCTTTGTGCCACTTCTGCGGTTCATATGGGATGTGAAGATAGGTCTGCTTAATTTCATCCTTTCTTGCCCACCGAGCTGTACCGTGCTGACCGTCGCCTACGGTTTTCGATTTGATACTGTTGAGATTGTAAATTCGGGATGCAACAGAGATTGCACCGAATACCGTCACCATAGCTATGGCAACTACAATCAAAGTTCCAATCTGTTCCATATATCTGTTTCCCTTCTCTGTATTATCAGATCCTCATCCCAGTCCTTGTTCTGCGGCATGAGGATTTTTACGTTTCTGTACCCAAGTTCGTACAGCTGCTGACGTATCCGGTAAGCGGCATTTTGTCCGGCTTCATCGTTGTCGAGGCACAACACAATCTTTTTCAGCTTTGGATTTTCTTTCAGCCGATGCAGCAGAGCACGCTCGGACACGGAGCATAGTGCCGCATAGGAATGCTTCTGCCAATCGTCCGGATGCAGAGAAATGAACGCCAGCATATCAATCGGTGCTTCAAACACAAACAGCCATTCGCTCTCACCTTCATGGTGGAAAGAATGCTCTGCCTGACTTCCCGCGACGGTCTGCTTGAAACTGCCGCTGACAGAACGGCGGTGACAGTGCTTCGGAATCCCATCTTCGTCCAGCCCGAGGAAAATGCAGTTATGGTTTTTTGCATCCTCATACAGTATTCCGGCATGAGCAAAATGCGAAACTACATCCGGATCAATCCCGCGCTCACGGATGAGGTAGTCTTTCACGGTATCCATGTCGGTATGGCAGTTTGGCAGGACAAGTGCTTTCTGCTCCTTCGGGATTTCTTCCACCAGGTGACAGTCCGATACTCCGCCACCTAGCAGTTCACGGATGGCATCCTGAAACGACATTGCAAAATATCGCATGACGAACTTCACGGCATACCCGCCTTGGGATTCATAATGCGTGTACCACCGGCATCCGTCGATCCAGACCTGATTTTTCTCCCACAGCAATTGTTTCCCACGCTTTTTCAGCAACTCACCGTGGGCATAAAGAAAAGCGGCAATATCACAGTGATTCGCCGCCTGAATTTGTTTGTCAGTATAGTGTGGCATGATTCTCCTTTACATTCTGAGCTGAATTCCTCGTTTCTTCGCGGCGATTTCACGGCGGAGTTTGCTGTCCACCGCAAGTTCGGGATGCAGGGCAAGCTGACCGTTGATTCTGTCTTCGATGATCCGGCTGGCATCCTTCATCACACGGGTAATCGCCGTGACTGGAAGCGTTGACGATGTATTGTCACCGGAAGAAGAAACCCGCTGTGCTGTATCTTCCGTCTGCTGTTCTGATGACAACTTCAATGCCTCACGGATCACCGCATTGCGGATAGGCTTGAAAGTTTCTTCCTGTGACAATGGTTTCTGCGGCAGTAGGTGTTTGGTATAACTTTTCAGAATCGCATATTTGGATTCGTACCACAAATCGTACAGCCGCCTGATATCTTCATCCTCACACAACGTATCGATGATATCATTCACCAGTACCTTCATCTCCGGCGGCAGAAAGGCGTACACCTTTTTGCCGTTCAGCATTTTCATCTTTACCGCAAGTTCCTGCATCATCTGAATCAGCTTCGGATTGTCACAGGCTCCATTCTGAATCCGCATGACCAGTTCGGCAATTTCATCCCGTGCGATTTTTGTTAGTTCATCCCGCTGTTTTGTCTGCTCCTGATAGATACTGTCCAGTTCATGCCGGAATATTTCCGTGGCGAAAGTGGACTTGATGTGTTCCAGCCCTTTTTTCGTGAGGTATCCTTCGTTCTGAGGATCGGTCGAATACAGCAGCACATGAATATGGGGATGACTGGCTTCGTTGTGAAACGCACCGTACCATTTCAGATGCTCCGGCGGAATTCCGAACTGTTTCGCAAGTTCCATCTTCTGCGTCCGCATGAAAGATCGCCAACGCTCGGCACAATTGAACCCGGTTGCTTCCGCATCTTCACGGGACAGCGAGATAATGAGCGTGCTGACTCTGCCCTGATGCTGATTCAGTTTTTTCCTCTCCGTATCCATCACCAGTGCCTCTCCCTCATCAGAGAACAAACCGTTTGCACCAAACTTCTCAACCCTCGGTCGTGTGCCGATGTAGTCGAGGTAGGTCTTTTCTTCGGTGAGTTTTTCCACACCATCTCTTGTACCGATATAGTTCAGGTAGTTGGATGTACGACCGTTTTTCGCAGTGCTGTTGTTCCAATACCGCCACTTGATCATCAGCGGAGATTTCATTCACGCACCGCCTTTTCATCGTGGAACGCAACGGCAAAGGATTTTGCTCTCCGATGTTCATCCACATACCGCACCGCTGTTTTGCGAAGCATTTCCATTTCTTCGTCAGTCATGTTCACAAGGTTTCCGGCGAAGAGAACCGACAGCATGGACAGACTGATATCCTGACTGCGGAAGTGAGAAAAAATCCGTCCCTCCATATCGGTGACGATTGCTTTCATGGCACGGATAATTTCTTCACCGAGGAATGACTGGTTGGAATCCGTATCGAGAACACCACAATAGAATTTCACGGCAGCTTCAATGAAATCCGACCGGCTTGTTTTGTCAGCGGCAATCAGATGTGCGTCGATCAGCTTGCTTGTTTCCGGGTACAAGTGGAATGTATAATCTCGTTTTTTCATGTTGTTGTATTTCTCTTTCTGGTGATATATTTTCTCTTTTATCGTTATGGATAGGCCAATATGAGCGATACCATAGTCCATGAAACAGGCATAAATCCCCCTTGGAATGGCAATTTCCGACCAAGCCCACACCGAGCCCAGCCAAATGTAAACCGAGCCTTAAACCAAGCCCTGTTCAAAGCTCCCGAAAGCTCGTTTATTCTCCGTTTTTGTCCGCCGTTGCGGGCAAATGTGAATGGAGCAGGCTCCAAACCGAGCCCACTCCTTATTCCTGCTTCAGAATACAAATGGCATCTTTACCTGCCGTTATCCTCATAAAATCATCGAAATCCCTCACTTTCTCAAAACGGTATCGTGACCTGTACTGCCCACGGCATCGTGACCCGCACACGGGGCGAACAGGTTGCTTACGTGGCGTTTTCTTCGGTCGTGCGGGTGTCGGCTCGGCTTTCGGGAACCTCGCCACACGTCGGCTTTTCGGGCGACACGGGCGGTCACTTTGTTTCGGGGACAATTTTCACGCCGTCCAGTCGCTCAAAACAGCATTCCGTATAAGATAAACCGTGTTCCTTTACTGCGTGATCGAGGATTTTCAGCATGGAAAGTTCGCTGACATCCTCCGTATCGCACAGTGCTTCATAGAAAATCCACTCTGATGATCCGGGGGAATCCTTGACATACAGATCGCATCCGAGATGAATCCGACCGTCTTTCTGATACAGAACCGCATCAAGTTTAACGCATCCGGCGATCAGGACAGCGGCAGTCTGTTCGGAAAAATCCTGCCTGAAAGTAAAAAGCAATCGCCGGACTTCATCATCGCCGACACATTTTTCATAGGAATATTCACGGCATACCTGCATGAGTCGGCTTCGCAGAATTCGTTCACGAAACATTTCCGGTCACATCTCCATTCCAAAAGATTGCTGTTCTTCGTCATCTTCGGAGAAGAATTCATCGTCATCTTCATCGAGAGACGAATAGAATTTCTCCATGCTGCTGTGTACGGCTTCGTCAAGGATGTCCGTATCGAGACCACAATCCCTGTATCCCTGTCGCACCGTTTTGTAATAGCTGTCCGTGGGAACCCCGAAATCCATTTTCAGATTCATGATATACACCATCGCATCGACGGATTTTTCAACGATCTGCACTGGAACGGTTTCCTTGAAATAATGATTCGGGTATCCCTCGTACCGGTCGAGCGACCACTCATCCGTCGGCTGAATCTTCCACACGGCGGCGGGGACGGACGAACCTTTCTGCGGTACGATGGTAGCGAAAGCACGGTCGGGCATACCCTTGAACTGCAGTTCGTAGTCTCTGATTTCACCGACCGCATACAGTTTCGCCGTGGGACATCGTGCCTGCATCTGACAGATGTTGAGGTTGCTTCCGTAGGCAACGTAGAATTTTTCTTTGGGTTTCTGTTTCAAAAATCATCATCCTTTCACATAGAAATTGAAAAAGCAGAACCTTCGTCCTGCTCATCTTCGGAGACATCGTTCTCCGGAACTGTATTTTCTTCGTTCTCTCTTACTTGATTTGCCTGTTCCTTCCGTTTTGCCGCCAGTCGTTCCTTCTGCGCTTCCGCCTGTGCCGGGTCCTTCCACGCAATGTTGCCGTCCAGATTTTTCAGAAGATGCGTCCGCGCCGTTTTGAATTCATCGCCGATGAGACCGAGACGCAGGAGCCATGTGCGGAAAGTATATTTCTCGTTGCTGCTCTGGGTTCGGGTGTGAGACGCACTTTTCTGAATCAGTGCCTGATGACTGATGGCAAGGCAGAGCTGGATATAGCTCTTGACCTCGCCTGCATGGAGCGTGGAATTAAACAGACGGAACTCAATAGTTCCTTTTGAAAACACACTATGAAGATTGA
>JBGVOJ010000706.1:0-2690 GCA_045126415.1 Eubacteriales bacterium
CCCACGCTTCGGAAAATTCCGCGTGGAAATACAGATCGTAGTTCACATGACCCGCGCCGCGTCCGAAACCGCCGTGCGTGGAGGGACAGTGAATACGTCCTTCGATGGTATGCCCGTCCACGATCTGAAGTTCCTGCAGAGGCGAACGCCCCGCGATCCGGCGTGCCAGATTGATCTGTACCCGGCGGCGGGTATCTGTCGGATAGGTCATACGGATTATACCGGTGTGAACCGAAGCGGTGGTTTCCGCACGGATGCCGTAGGTGTCGAGCGTGACGGCATAATACCCCGCCTCGGTCACTTCGGTCTCGTGGCGGAAATCGGATTCGTACCCGCGGTCATTCCGGGTAGTGAGTGCGTCGCGGTATGTTCCGGAAAGCAGGTTCAGCTTCCCTGTGGTCGGCATTACCTGAAAATTCCCGAGATCTCCGTACCAGCCCACGCCGGACATATGATTCACGGAAAAACCGTCGATGGTGGTGTGATGATAGCTGTAACCGGAGCCGTTGTCGCCGCCTTCCAGCGTGTCGGGACCGAAGGCGACCATACCGAAGGGACACACCGCTCCCGGATGGGTCTTGCCGCCGCCGTGACAGCTGGTTGCAGTCATGTCGCCGATTGTACCGATTTTTGTACTGACATATCTGCTTACGTTCATGTCGTTTCTTTCTCCTTTTTATATTATGTTATACATTATTGTACCGGATCCACCGTATTTCCTGCCGGCTGCAGACTGCGAGGAAGATCTTCTTCGGCGTAGTCGAAGTCGATGATATTGTTCCGCTTGGCATAACGCCAGCGCAGATTCCATATTGCCGCAGCGTCATCGGCGGAGATGTAAAGTTCTCCCATATCTCCCGCAAAGACCGGTGCGGACAGCGGATATGTCTCCCCGTTTTTCACAGCTTCGGAACAGCCTTCGGAGAAGACAGTGCGGATTCTGTAGAGATCGACGGTTACTCGCCCCGGTTCCTTGATGACTTCCGCGCCGATGCTCTGTGCGATCACGGCAAACGGAACGAAAATCATACCGTCAATGCATCGTGCATTGATTCCGCGTGCGGCAAGTTCCAGAAGATTCCCTTTGTATGCCATATGGATGCTGAAATATCTGGGAGCGATCAGCGGAGGATCGATCTCGTCCCGCTGTTTGTCGATGGTGAAGCGGTCGACCGTGCGTCCGTCGTCGAGATATGCGGTGACGGTCAGGCGTTCCGGTGTCACATCGACCTGTGCGTACATACTGTTATGCTCTTCCTGCGGATAGAAATTATAGTGCCAGACTTTCCCGGCGTTGGATTCAAAGCCGTTGTCGCCGCTGTTGCCGAGAATGTAGTGCACCGTCCCTTCAGAGGGGCGGTCAAACATTTCGTAATTCCGTATGGGATACGAACGTGCGAACGAATGTTCGTGGCCCGCAAACATGATATCGGCTTTGCCTGCATCCAGTGCTTCGGGAATATTTCCGTAAAACATGCCGCCCACTCCCTCGGGCATCACGGGGAACACGGGATAATGGAAAGCGGCGAGCTTCCATGTACGGTCGGTGTTCCGAAGGTCTTTCATTGCCCACCTTCCGGTCTTTTCATAGGCGTTGACACCGAGGATTGTAAAATGAACATTACCGTAATCAAACGAATAGTTTTCGGTTTCATAGCCTTCGGGGCCGTTCTGCGGAAAAGCCTCTTTAAACATAAAGTCAAAGGAATCGGCATGATCGAGGTAATATTTCCCCTCACGGCGGTTCTCTTCGTACACGCGGAACCCGCGGTTGTCGTGGTTTCCGGTGATGAGCATCACGGGAATATTCTGGGTGATCCCGTCCAGACCGTGGAAGAAACCGTTCCACTGCAGTTCGTTCTCGCCGTTGTCGACATTGTCTCCCAATGTGAGAATAAACTTTGCGTCGGGACAGCGGCTCAGCGCAAGATCCAGCAGATTCCGCACGGGACGGTATTCAGGGGCGGAGAAAGGCTCGGTATTCTGCTCATCCGCGATGACGAGAAAGCTGTAGCGGGTCAGATTTTCAGGTTCCGTCCGGAAAGAGTATTCCAGGCTTCGGAAACTGCCGTTGCCGACCGTGTAATAATACCGTGTGTCCGGTGTCAGACCGAACAGACGGGCAGTATGCAGATGGCTTTCATCGATATCGCTTTGAAAATAACGGGTCGACGCTTCAAAACGTATCGTATTTTCCGCTGCTCCTCCTTCGGGACGCACTTCGATCCATCCTTCCGTCACCGTACAGTCGGTACGCCAGGAGACAGCCATTGTTGTTTTTGCGTCACCGCAAATGGAAAGCAGGATATGATCGGGAACAGAGGAGGAGCCGCGGTAGGGTTTCATTTTATTCATATACTTCACCCGTTACGGCAGCAGAATCTCTCCGTCCACATGTGCGTTGATGACGAGACGCCGGCCGCCCGTGATCTCCATCGCCCGTTCAATGGTCATTCCGGGGCAGGGAACCAGATAAATGATCTGATCTTCCCGCAGACCGTTGAAATAAAGCTCCAGATCTTCCGCCGCACGGTCGTTGAGCTGCAGGGACTTCAACGCGTTCATATTCCGGAAATTTTCGATATGCTGCGCATGGCTTCCGCACAGATGGATCATGCCGCCGTTTTCGTATACGTTCAGAACAGCTTCGTCCAGGTCGGCGATCATATCCCGGTACAGTTCGCCGGAAA